>JAUWEX010000121.1 GCA_030607235.1 Planctomycetota bacterium
TCCTCAACAACCCGCAAAAGGGGTTGCCTCCGGGTATTTGACCCCTGCGGCCTTGCTGACGCTCTTTTCGCTCGGTCTCGTTACGAAAATCATTTTTTTAGGGACTCTTAGGCTTGGGCAGTTCGATTTCGGGCACGACGATCTCGCCGAGGTAGAGTTTGGCGATCTTGCTGAAATCGGTTCCCTTCTCGAATACGATTACCGTATCCATCTGCTCGCCCGGCTTCAGTTCGCGTTCGCCGAAGCGCTCGCGCGTCTCGACCATCCTGCGGTTGATTTTGTTTTCTTCGCGTTCGATCAGGACTATCGGATCGCGGCACTGCAAGTAGGCCGGCTTGCCTTCTTCGCCGGGTTTTCTGTCGATCTGCGCGACGACGAGGCCCTTTTTGGGTTTGTAGGTCCAGGTGTTGTCGGGGTTGTTGTTGACGACGACCATGACCATGTAGCAGTATTCGGCGCCGAGTTGTTTGTTGATGGGGTCGACGTATTCGGGCTTCGTCATGGGGTAGAGCACGATCGAGACCTGGTTTAACTGGCCCATCCACGCGCGGTGGACGGTGCTCTGTTTTGCGACGATGTCGGCCAGTTGCCGGAGCCTGTCATTTTCGGGCGGGGTCTGGGTCGAGTCGGGGCCTGCGGATTGGTTGTTTTGCACCTCGGCGCGCAGACGGATGATCGTAACGCGCAGCATATCCATCTCGCGGCGTATCGTAACTATCTCGGCTTCGAGTGCCTTGACACGCGCCTCCAGCGAGGCATCGGGGGCTGCGGGGGAAGTGTCTGCGACCACCGGCCGGGCAGGGGTCGTTACTTCCTCGACCACATCCTGCGGCGGCGCGGGCAGCGCGGGCGGGGTTGCGGTACACGAACAAAGCGCAAGGGTCAATATGATTGTGCCGACGAGTGGCGCTCTCATGGTGGTTCTCCGAATTGAAAAGGCGTGTGAAATCTCCCGGCGCAAATCCTACCAAAATCCCCCCCGCCGGTCAAGCGGCAGCACAATCGGGCCATCCTAATAACCGCCGAGGCGCAGAGAACGCAGAGAATTTTCATTAACCATAAAGACACAAGAAAATGTGCAAAAAAAGGATTGCAAAAATATATACTTTTTGGCTATTGTAAGCGTACTGGACTCACAAGCAAATTGAATGGAGATGCCATGTCATATTTTGCCACGGTAATCAACGTCATGATCGCATCGCCCGGCGATGTACAAAAAGAACGCGAGATCATTCAAGATGTCATCCATAAATGGAACGCTGCAAATACCAAAACACTGAAATTAGTTCTCATGCCCATTACGTGGGAGTTGAGCGCTTTTCCTGAAATGGGGGACCGAGCGCAGGCCATACTTAACAAACAACTCGGAGATTGCGATCTGCTAGTCGCAGTTTTTCATTCACGACTGGGAACTCCTACCGGCAATTCACAAAGTGGTACAGTAGAAGAAATTAATAGGCATATCCAAGCCAAGAAAGCAGTAATGATATATTTTTCCGGCGCTGACATACCGCCTGAACATATTGAATCAGATCAATGGACTGCATTGCAAGAGTTCAAAAAAACATGCCAAAAACGAGGGCTATATAACGAGTATCGCTCCATCGAAGATTTTCGCGGCATATTCAGTCATCAATTAACTCAACAGATAAACAGTAACTTCCTCCATCTTGCACCAAAGGAGTCCAAGGGGTTGTCACAAGTAATCGAAGATCCAACGCCCCAACTTTCAGATGAGGCATACACTTTGATTATTGCAACGGCTAATAGCACAAACGGCCAATTTTTACGTAAGCCGCACATAAATCGTAATATCATAATGACAACTGACCGCGGCTTAATAGTTGAAACCAAAGATCACCGTGAAACGGCACAATGGGATGCAGCAATAGAAGAATTGGAAAGTCGGGATTTAATCAGAGCACAAAGCGACAAGCGAGTTGCATTTAAAATCACAGATAAGGGCAACAAGTTTGTTGGGAAATTAAACAACAAGCAACAACCGCAGCTTTCAAATGAGGCTCGTAGCCTGCTTGTCGAAGCAGCCCAAGATCCACAAGGCAAGATCACTTTTACACACGACATGAGAGAAGGAACACAGATAAAAACAAATAACAAAGACTTCATAAAAACCGGCGATTCACGAGATAAGGCGAAATGGACAGCGGCCCTGGAAGAATTACTAGAATCCAAGCTTATTGAAGATGCGGGAGGCAAAGGTGAAGTATTCCGTCTCACAAACGCTGGTTACAATCTTGCCAACCAATTGATCCAAGATAATAATCTGTTATCGCAATCAGGCAAAAAACAGGAGCCTCAACTTTCAGATGGGGCTCGTATATTACTTATTGAAGCATCAAATGACACACACGGCATTATTCAGTGCAACGAAAGAGATGGCATCGCTATTGTAGACACAAACAATAAGCTATTGACAGACACAAAAAACCAAAAATCGGCAGTTCAATCCTCAGCAAAATTGCAAGTTTCTATTAATGAACTCTTGAAGTTAGGTCTTATTGAGATCTATTTTAACGACAAAAATGTAAAAACATATCGCGTAACAAGCGCTGGTTACGAACTTGCCGACAAATTAGCCAAGAACAATGAGGCGGAAGCGGGTCAGGCGAAGTAGCCGTAGACGGCGCAGATGAAGCCGAGGAGGATGAGGTTGCCGTCGGCGATGAGGATGCCGGCGACTTCGGAGTTCATCACCCTGCGCCGCACGAGGAGGATCGAGGCGGCGAAAAGCGCGGGGCTTAGCAGCAGGTAGAACCCCAGGTCGGCGTATTTGGCCGTCATGCCGCCGCCGAAGACCGGCCAGTACGCCGCTACACCCAGCATCGCCGCCGTCAGCACGACCAGCGCGAACAACAGCAGATGCGTGCCGCGCTCGCCCAGCGCGATCGGCAGCGTCTCGCGCCCCAGCCGCCGGTCGGAGTACATGTCGGTAAAGTCGACGAGGATCGATTTGACGACGACCGCGAAAAACGCGACCAGCGTAACGATGAGCGTGGCGCGTGTGAAGTCCGCGCGGGCCTGATTGAAAAACGGCACGTAAACCGCCACCGCCGTCCACCCGATCGCGGCAAAAATATCCTTCGAGCCGGTGATGTCCTTGAGGCGGCGTATCCGGCGCCCCAGCACACCCCACGGAATCCACTTCAGACTGTACGTCATGCCCAGCCCGTAGGCGGCGACGAGAAACGGCGTGATGATCGCGGCGTGGTGCAGCGTCAGCGAGACCCCCAGCGACACGGCGATAAGCAGCAGACTGACCGCGAGGAGTTTATTCGAGTGCCGCCGGTAGAACCGCACTCGCCCGGGAATGTGGAGTTTGTCTTCGTGCTCCTCGAAGAGGCGGTTGAGCATGGAGGTGGCGAAGATGTAGCAGAACGAGATGATGAGGAAGCGCGCGTCGAAGGTGATGCCCTGCATCACGCAGGCGGCAAAGGTCAGCGCGATCGCGGCGAGGCTCGAATAGAGGTTGCTCTTGACCGTGGCGCTCAGCACGCGCGCCAGCAGCCGCATCCCCGGCGTTACGCCCGCGAACTCCAGCCGCCGGATCACGCCCTGCGTTATCCACGACGGCGTCGAGGCCCCGGCGGTTACGCCGAGGGTGTTGAATTTTTTGAGCGCGTCGATGTCCAACTCGTCGGCGGTTTCGACGTGAAAGGTCGGCGTGCCGGTTTGCGAGGCGATCTCGACGAGGCGGCGGGTGTTGGCGCTGTGCCTGCCTCCGACGACGATGACGGCCTCGCAGCGCGTGCCGAGTTCCGCGGCCTCGGCCTGGCGTTTTTGAGTGGCGCGGCAGATGCTGTTTTCGACGACGACCTTGCGGTCTCGCCCTTTGAGGATCGCGGCGATGCGCTCGTAGGTCTCTTCGCTGAAGGTGGTCTGGGCGATGACGACGGTGCGCCGGCCCATCTCGACCTCGCGCGCTTCGGCTTCGGTGGATATCACGGCGTAGGGGCCTTCGCAGTAGCCCTCGATGCCGGCGATCTCGGCGTGGTCGCGGTCGCCGACGATGATGACGCGCCAGCCCTCGGAGGAGTAGCGGCGGACGGTTTTTTGCGAGCGGCGCACGTGGGGACAGGTTGCGTCGACGATCTCGAAGCCGCGCGCGCGGAGTTTTTCGGTCTCGTCGAGCGGGATGCCGTGGGCGCGGATAACGACGCAGCCGCCCTCGACGCCGTCGAGGTCGTCGGCGGGCTTGACGCCGCGCTCTTCGAGCATCCGCACTGCCTGCGGGTTGTGGATCAGCGGGCCGTGGGTGAAGACGTGGCCATCGTGGTTTTCGGCGGACTTCAGCGCGATGTCGAGCGCGCGCTTGACGCCCATGCAGAATCCCGCGGTCTTTGCCAGGATGATTTTCATGGCTCGATTATAACGCCTGGAGCGCGCGGGGAAAAGTCCGGAATAGGTTATTCCTCCCGAAAGGGGAAAAGTCTTTACCGATTTATATGCGTGTGATAAAAATGACGCTCGAAACGGAGATTGCAACGGGGATAAGCGTGAAACTCGAATCCATGAAAATCCTGATTACCGGCGGGGCCGGTTTTATCGGCTCGCACCTCGCGCAGCGCTGCCTGCGGGGCGGCGCGAGCGTAACGGTAATCGACGACCTCTCGACGGGGCGGCGGGCGAACATGACGGAGTTCGCGCGGCACCCGCGCTTCAAATTCCACAAGCGCAGCGTTACCGATCCGCCTGAGGCAGACTTCGTCGGCGGCCTCATCGCCAAAAGCGACCTGGTGTACCACCTGGCCGCGGCGGTGGGCGTGGACCTGATTATCAAACAGCCCGTGCGCACGATCGAGACCAACGTCTACGGCACCGACGTGGTTCTGCGGCAGGCCGCGCGGAGCGGGGTGCCAACGGTGCTGGCGTCGTCGTCGGAGGTCTACGGCAAGAGCGCCAAAACGCCGTTCGCGGAGGGCGACGACATGCTGCTCGGCCCGACGACGCACAGCCGCTGGTCCTACGCGGCAAGCAAGGCCGTTGACGAATTCCTCGCGCTGGCATATCATAAGCAGGACGGACTGCCGGTAACGATACTGCGTTTTTTCAACATC
>JAUWEX010000381.1 GCA_030607235.1 Planctomycetota bacterium
AAATACAAGGCAGGCAACAACCAGAGTTCCGTCAACAGCCTGGAGGAATGCATCAGGATCGATTCGTCCAGAGACGAGCCTTATCAACTTTTGATCAACATCTACCTCATCAGGGGCAAAGATGTCGACGCCGTACTGGGCGTTTGCGAGCGTGCCATCGAAAAAGCCGAATCTCCCGCTTTCGCTCATGCGACGGCGGCCAGCATTTTGCAGGCCAAAGACAAGGACAAAGAAGCGTTGGAGCATTTCGAGAAGGCTGTGAAACTTGAGCCGAACAACATAACCTATCGCGTGCAGATTGCGAGGATGTTGCTCGCCGCCGGAAGCAAAGACAAAGCGGCGGAACACCTGCGCGCGGCGATCGACCTGGGGGTGTGGCGCGAAGGCATTGAGGAGGCTGCGAATTTGGCAGGCGATGTGTTCGGTATAAAATGGCCCATCTCCGGCGACCAACGCGGCGATCTGCGGCAAGCGGAGCAGTATATCCGCGAAGGCAGTTACGAAAACGCATTGAGTTGCGTGGGGGATCTGCTGCATCAAAACAAAAAAATAGCGATTTTTCACGTGTGCAAAGCCCGCGCGCTGGTCGGTCTTAAAAAATACGACGAGGCCGCCAAATCCCTCGATGAAGCCGAAAAACTCGGGCCCAAATGTGCCGATATCTACGAGGTGCGCGCCGAGATTATGCTCGCCGCCAAAAAGAATGCACAGGCGCTGGCCCTCGCGCAAAAGGCTATCGAACTCAACCCGTATTCCAAAAAAGCATATCTGATTGTGGCGACGGTAAATCATTGCGACAAAAAATTCGCCGCCGCCGTCGACAACATCGCCAGGCATTACGCGCTTACGTGGAATTTCGAGGAAAGCCGCCTGTTCCTGATTGACGAGGCACGCGTCCCGGAGGGCCGGCCCGTACACTCGCAGCAGGTTCGCGGATTCACGTTAAAATACTATCTCTCCTCGGTTCCGACCTGTGTCTATTAGTATATCAGCTGGATAATCCACGCCGAAAAAGAGGGCCGGGTTATTCATACGATGTTCGCCGAAGAGGTCAGAACCCTCGATAAAAAGGCCCGCAAGATGCGCACTACCTATTACCTGTGCGATATTCTCGACTATCACAACGACGTCAAGCGAATCGATATGGGACAGACCCTGCCTGCGGACGAGGACTGGCGCGAGGCCGCCGCGAAGCATATTTCCGCGATTTATTCGGACGAAAAAAACGAGTGACGAAAAGCGACCTCATTGCCGTTTCCACGGCGTTCCCAAAAGGAGCGCCGTTTTTTTCATGCCCTGGAATGTAATCCGACACGCGGAAAAAGAAAAAAGTTGCTTGACACTCATCGATATTAGTTATAAACTATAAAATGTAAAGTGTATCAGAGGGGGGAGCCATGATTTTCAGGTAGGTGAGATGACTCCTCGCAAATTATTCAAAATTGGAGAGGTGATGAAGTATTCCGGCCTCTCTCGCCAGACCGTTCACAACTATACCATGATGGGGCTGATTAGTCCCGTCGAACGGACCGAGTCCGGCCACAGGCTTTATCCGGAAGACGTGTTCGATGATATCGAACGGATCGAACGTCTGAAGAGGCATCATACTCTGGCCGAAGTCAAAGAGTTGCTTATTAAGTTAAAGCGTCAGCGCGGCTAGCCTGGTTGCGCTGTATGATCGAGAGGGGAACCGGGGTCGTATTTCCGGCCACGGCAAGGCGTGAGTGTGAAATTGAGAATCTTCTCAAAAGTGAAGTTATTCTGGCCGCTTGGCGCGTTTGCTTTTGCTGCGTTGCTTGTGGTAGCGTTGCTCAGTACCCAGGCGAACAAGAAGGACGCACTGTCCGCCGAAGAAATCCGCAGGGGACGATACGAGGCG
>JAUWEX010000330.1 GCA_030607235.1 Planctomycetota bacterium
GTAGTCGGTGTTCCCGGGATTGTGCGTGGGGAAAAACGCCGAGGTCTCGCAGGAGGAGCCCATGGCGAATTCGTCCATGTTGAGTTTGCCGTCGATGATGCCGTCTTCGTCGACGATGCGCCTGACAACGTGCGCGTCGTAGGGCGCGACGAAGTTCTCCAGAATTTTAGACGCGCAGGTGGTCTTCGTATTCTTAACGCAAATGTTGTCCTTTATCGCAACAGGCACGCCCGCCAGCAGGCCGACCTTTGCGCCTGAGGCGATTTTTTCGTCGAGCCGCTTCGCGCGCGCGGCGGCCTCCTCGCGCGTAAGCGAGATAAAGGCCCGCACGTCCTTGTCGGCGCGGTCGATGCGCCGGAAGCAGTCCTCGACGACGGCCTGCGCGGAAAAGGCGCCCGAGGCCACGCCGTCGCGGATTTCGGATGCGGTGGTGGGTATCGCCGGCATTACGGGGCCTCCTCAATCACGCGGGGCACTTCAAAAAAGCCGTTCTCCCGCGCGGGCGCGTTGCGCAGGACGCTCTCGGCGTCGAGCGGGTTCGCCGCGTCGGCGGCCAGGAAAACGTCTTTCTGCTCAAGCGAATGCGCGGTGGGGGGGACGTCGGTCGTGTCGAGTTCGTTGAGCGTCTCGACGTAGGCGATGATGTCGCCGAGATCCGCGCTCAGGTTTTTTCGCTCGGCGGCGGTCAACTCCAGCCGCGCGAGTTTCGCGATATGGTTCATCTGCTCGTCGGTAATCTTCACAATTATCCTCCGTAATCCGTCAGCGCGATTATAGCCACAATCGCCCCCATATCAATAAGGACGTGAAAAAAATCAGCCTCCACTTTCTCGAAACCACAAGACATATGCATATTTTTTCCTGCTCATGCGTCTGGTTATATAGTGGATATTATATAACGCAACCAAATGGGAGAAAAACGTGAAGAAATACGGAATAGTGGTTTTGGGATTGATGGTAATGGCCGCGTTCGCCAGCGAGGCATACGCGACGGAAACTCCATATGAATTGGAGTGGGTGAGCCAACTGGGGACAAGCCTTTCCGAAGTTAGTCGCTCAGTTGCGATTGACGGCTTGGGGAACGCCTACATCAGCGGCTACACCACAGGCAGCCTCGGCGGCCCGAACGCGGGCAACAACTATGATGCATTCATGGCCAAGTACGACCCCTCGGGCGCGCTCCTCTGGACGCGCCAACTGGGGACAAGCAGTTACGACTATAGTTACTCTGTGGCGATTGACGGTTCGGGGAACGCCTACATAAGCGGCGAGACCGGTGGCAGCCTCGGCGGCGCGAACGCGGGCGGATATGATGCGTTCCTTGCCAAGTACGACGAATCGGGCGCGCTTCTCTGGACGCAGCAACTGGGAACAAGCGGTGACGACGTGAGTTATTCAGTGGCGATTGACGGCTCGGGGAACGCCTACATAAGCGGCGAGACATATGGCGACCTTGACGGCCCGAACGCGGGCTACTATGATGCGTTCCTTGCCAAGTTCTCTCCCACAGGCCAAATAATCCCCGAGCCGGGCACGCTCGCGCTGTTCGCGCCTGCGCTTCTCGCCTTCGCAGGAATCGCCGCCAGAAAACTGCGCAAATAAATAACAGCCGGCACACTATGTAAACCGAAACACGAGGCGCACAGCAATGTGCGCCTTTTTTATCGCGCCGTTGCACAATCCCAATATCTGTTTTGACGCAGCGCGGCCGCTCGCTTATAATAAGTCGATGAATATCGAAGAAATCAAACCCACGCTCGAAGACCTGCGCCGCCGCGTCGATCGGCTGAAAAAGTCGATGGATATCAAGGCGCAAACCGCACAACAGGCGGAAATCGAAGAAAAAATGTCGGCGGGGGACTTCTGGAACGATCAGGAGCGCGCCCGGAAAATCGTCGCCGAACTCAAAAAAATAAAATCGGTCCTCACGCCATACACCGACATCGCGCAAAAACTGGAGGACTGCGAGGTCCTGCTCGAAATGGCCCGCGAAGAAAAAGACAACGACGCCATGACGGGACTAGCGGCGGATACCGAGGCCCTGGCGGCCGCCGTCGACGAGTTCGAATTCAAGGCCATGCTCAGCGCGCCGCACGACGCCAACGACGCCTTCCTGACGATACACGCCGGGGCGGGCGGCACCGAATCCTGCGACTGGGCGGAGATGCTGATGCGCATGTACACGCGCTGGATGGAACGCAACGGCTACGAGGCG
>JAUWEX010000101.1 GCA_030607235.1 Planctomycetota bacterium
GAAGACGACACGCGACACGTCGCCGAAAAATACGTCTCCGTTACGCCACTGTGCTACGACATGACGAATTACCGTCTCAAGGAGATTCTCGAAAAAACCGACGTTGCGCAGGCATTGCAGGAAGAAGAAGGCAAAAAATGAAATAGGCGGCCCGGTCGTTTTCACCCGCGAGTCGCCGATACAACGGAAAATCAAGACTCAATGGATTATTTCAATTACAAAAACAACGAATTGTACTGCGAAGACGTACCGGTTTCGGCGATTGCGGCCGAAGCGGGCACGCCTTTGTTTATTTACAGCAAGCACACCATCACCGAACACTTCAACCAGATAAAAAGCGCCTTCGGGGAAATACCGCTGCTGATATGCTACTCTATCAAGGCCAACGGCAACCTCTCGATACTCAAAGTCCTCAAAGAACTCGGCTCAGGCTTCGACGCGGTCTCCATCGGCGAGATCAAGCGCGCGCTGGCAATCGGCGCCGACCCGCGCAAAATCGTTTTCGCGGGCGTAGGAAAGAGCAACGAGGAAATCGCCTTCGCGCTGGACGCCGGTATCCTTATGTTCAACGTAGAATCGGAGGCGGAGGTCGAAAACATCAACCGCATCGCGCTGCAAAAAGGCACCGTCGCCCGCATCGCCCTGCGGATAAACCCCGACGTAGACCCCAGGACGCATAAATACATCACCACCGGCACACGCGAAAACAAATTCGGCATCGACATCCAAAGGGCCGAGGACCTGATAGCGCGCCTGCCGGAAATGCCCGGACTCGAACTCAAGGGCCTGCACTGTCATATCGGCTCGCAGATTACCACGGTCGAGCCTTATGAATCCGCCGCCCACAAACTGATCGAATTGTACGCAAAATGCCAGCAGTCGTATCCGCTCGAATTCCTCAACCTCGGCGGCGGATTCGGCATATTCTACAAGGAATACGAAGCGCGGCCGGTGTCGGATTTCGCCGCGAAAATCGTACCGCTTATCAAGGCCTCGCACTGCAAACTCATCCTTGAGCCGGGCCGCTATATCGTCGGCAACGCCGGCGTCTTTATCACGCAGACCCAGTACACCAAACGCTCCGGCGCTCACACCTTCGTAATCTGCGACGGCGGCATGAACGACCTGATCCGCCCCAGTCTCTACCAGGCGTACCACAGGATATGGCCGGTGAAATCGGAAATCGCACTCGGACACGCGATCGCACCGGAGAAGCGGATAAAGGCCGATGTCGTCGGGCCGATATGCGAATCAGGCGATTTCCTGGGCAAGGAGCGCGAACTGCCGGCCGTCGAGCGTGGCGATCTTCTTGCGGTTTTCAGCGCAGGGGCTTACGGTTTTTCGATGAGTTCCAACTACAACTGCCGCCCGCGCAGCGTCGAAATCCTCGTGGACGGGGACAAATGGAAATTGATCAGAAAACGCGAAACTTGCGAAAGCATCTTTGCAAACGAGATAGATTTGCTAAAATAGCGCCGAACTTAAATCCTCAACCGATTATGGGGGTCATTAAATGACAACTCGCATTATTACTATAATCAGCATCGCGTTGGTTATTGCCGTAACAATCGTTCCGTCGCTTACGGCACAGACATCCGCCCCGGCAGAGAAAATCAGTCCGGAATCGCAAAAAGCAATCGACCTGTTCGACGCCGGCATACGCGCGCTCAACGAGGACAAAAAGGTCGAAGCAATCACCAACTTCGACGACATGCTCAAGATACTCACCCCGCAGGTCGCGCTGGACATTCTCGCTGCCAAAGGCCCCGAAGCCTTTGACAGGCTCTTCGAGGAAGGCGGAGAGTTCGCAAAAATCGCCCGCATCGTCAGCGAGACGGCCTCGCACGAGGTGTTCAAACAAAACACAGACCCCGCCGAGATCAAGAAACTCGTGGAAACTTTTCTCGACAACGACGCCCAAAAATCAGGCGAGGCGTTCAGGCAACTCAAATACAACGCGGGCGAATTCGCAGTACCACACCTGATAGACAGGTGGCGCACCGCCCCCGATATCAAGACCAAAGCCACAATCTCCATCGCGCTGAGGGAAATGGGCTCGCGCATCTCGATGCCGCTGGAGTGCCTGCTGAAAAAACCCGACGCGCCGCTTCAACTCGCGATCATCGATGTTTTCAGGGAAACGCGGGAATGGCGCGTTGTGCCGACGCTCAAAGCAATCTCGCTGGACCCCGGTCAACCCGAGCGCGTCCGCAAGGCCGCAGGCGAAACCGCCGACTCCATCATCGCGGCCACCATCCCGCAAACGCCCGTAGATTCGCTCAGCATCGAGCAACTCTACACGATGGTCGCCGAAGATTACCTCGCCCAGCGAACCCGCGGCAGGCGCGCGGTGATACCGTCGTTCGTTCTCGGCGAACACAAAAGGGTCTTCATCTGGACCCTCGAAAACGGCACGCCGGTACCGAACGAAATCGCCCCCTGCGCATATAACGAAGAGATGGCGATAAAACTCGCGAGCGCGGCGCTCAAGGCCGACCCCGGCTATTCGCCGGCCTACGCCATACTCATCGCGGCCCACTTCGCCGAGGTCGCCGAAGGCAACGGCATAATTAGATTTGACATCTTCAACAAGAAAAACCTCCTGACGGACAACGAAAGATCGCTGATCAAAAGCACGCTGGAAGACACAAAAACGCGCGACGCCTGGATATTCGCCGGCGGCGAAAGCACGTTATTCGACGCCCTGGCGATAATCCTGAAGCACAACCGCCGCTTCGCCGCAATGCTCTGCATGGACAAGATCGCGGCCAGTTGCTCGGAAGCCGTTACCGATCACATACCGGTCAAGGCCGAACAGATCGGCGAGACCCGGTACTACGGCGCTCCACTCGTCAACGCCCTCGCCGGCGAAACCAAACAGATAGCCTACAAGGCCGCCATAACCCTGGCGAAAATCTGCAAAGGATCGCCGTTCCTTCACTCCGACAAAGCCGCATTTTATCTGGTCAACGCGATGCAGGCCGCCGGCACCGTCAACGTGCTCGTGGTTCACAGGATTCAACAGGCCCGCAACGCAATCCAGGCCACGCTCAAAGCGATGGGATGCGTTACCGACGCAACCGCGGATTACGAGACGGGACTGCGCAAGGCCCTGGCCTTCCCCCTGCCCGACATCATCATACTCAGCAGCAATCTCGACAAGGATACGGGCAAGTTCATCGTAGCCCTTCGCGACAACAACGTTACCCGCGAAATCCCGATACTGATAGTCAGCACCGATATCGAGCGCGACAAGAACCGGTTCGATTTCGATGCGGTCAAGGGCTTTATCACCGACTACACCGACGCCGACCAGATAAAACGACTGGCCGAAGGCCTGAAAAAAACCAACAACTACGAAGAGGACTTCAACGATACGATCGTCCTGGAGGCGGCGGAAACCGTCGGCAAACTCGCGCCCACCAACACGATGATCGACATCTCCAAACATGCGGAAGAAATTCTCGCACTCGCAACGAAATCGTCGCGATTCGAGATACGCAAAGCCGCCCTGACGGCGCTGGGCAACTGGCACATAACGCAAGCCCTGCCCGCACTGGCCAAAACCCTGGCGGAAGAATCGGTCCCGACCGAGGTCAAAATCATCGCCGCCCAATCCATCGCCTGCATACTTTCGATGGAAGACGGTGTCAGCGACGAAGTCTTCGGATTGCTCAAACTCGCCCTCAAAAACGGCAACGAGCAGGTCAGACTGGCTATCGGCAAAATTTTCTTGCAGGCCACGCTAACCGAAGACCAGAAAAAACAACTGCTTCCGTAAGGGCGAAACGATGTTGACGTACCGCACCGCGGGCGAATCCCACGGGAAATATCTCGTAACGACGGTCGAGGGACTGCCGGCGGGATTGGCGTTGCGCGGTGATTTCGCCGACGAGATACTCGCCCGGCGGCGTAACTGCATCGGCCGCAGTTCGAGGATGATGATGGAGAGCGACCCCGTGGAAATCGTCTCCGGCGTCCTGAACGGCCGCACTACCGGCGCACCGCTCACCGTATTGATAGCAAACCGCGACGACCGCTCGGGCGAAAAATTACCGCCGATAAACGTGCCCCGCCCGGGACACGTCGACTTCGCGGCAATGGCGAAATATCTCACCGACGACGCACGCGCGGCGGCGGAACGCGCCAGCGCCCGCGAGACGGCGGCCCGTTGCGTTGCCGGCGCGATCGCACAGGGCCTTTTGCGGCACTTCGGTATCGCAACCGCAGGTTACGTCGTAAAAATCGGCCGCAAATCGCTCGGCAAAGACCTCCCCTCGCTGGACGCCGTCATCGAAATGCGAAACAAATCCCGCGCCTATTCCCTCGCGCCCGAAAGCGACGCCGCAATCGAACGATTGATAAAATCAGCCGAGAAAGCCGGCGATTCACTCGGCGGCGTGGTCGAGGTACGCTGCGAAGGCGTTCCCCCCGGCATTGGCAGCGTAATGCAATGGGACGCCCGGCTGGACGGACGGCTGGCTGCGGCGATAATGGCGATCCCGGCGGTAAAAGGCGTTGAGATAGGCGAAGGATTTGCGCTCGCGCTGGCGAAGGGATCGGAAGCCCACGACCCGATTTTGCCGGGCGGGCGACGAAGCACCAACCGCGCCGGTGGCATCGAGGGCGGGATAAGCAACGGCCAGCCGATTGTCGTTCGCGCCGCCGTAAAGCCGATTCCAACCCTGCGCAACGCCCTGCCATCAGTGAACGCGAAGACCGGCAAGAAGGCGCCGGCGACCGTGGAACGCGCGGACGTGTGCGCGGTGTCGGCAGTCTCAGTCATCGCCGAAGAGGTCGTAACGTTCGAAATAGCACGCGCGATGTGCGAGAAATTCGGCGGAGACACGCTGAAGGAAATGACGGGAAATTACAAATCCTACCTGCGCGCACTCAAAAAGACGCAGGCGGGAACGCCCCGCAGCAAATAGGGAAGCAGCCACTTATTCCAATACTCGCGCCCTGCTTTTTGCCTGACGGCAAAAAGAGGCCGGGCGCTGGCGCTTACTAACAAATCTTGTGCGCGGTTTCGCGATGTGATTTCGCAGGCAGGCGGGGACGCCTCGCCATCCGACTTGAGACTTTTCAACACAGCAAGATTGCAAAATTTGTCAGCGGGTGGAAGCGAAGCGCCTCTGTCGCCGAGGGGCGACAGACAGCGAGCGAGTATCGGAGAATGTGGGTTCTGCCCACTTGGCAGCAGGCCCTGCCTGCCTGCCTGCCATCCGACTTGAGACTTTTCACCACAGCAAACTTGCCCAAATCGTCAGCAAGTGGAAGCGTCCGGCTTCTTTTTGCCGTCAGGCAAAAAGCAGGGCGCGGGTAAGTGCGCCCAGTTAACAGGTCTGTAACGCTGTGGAGCACTGGTCTGAATTAAAATCGCCCTTGCACTCCGCGCCCAGGATTTGCCAGCGGGTGGAAGCGAAGCGCCTCTGTCGCCGAGGGGCGACAGACAGCGAGCGGGTATTG
>JAUWEX010000017.1 GCA_030607235.1 Planctomycetota bacterium
GACATGTTGCTGGAGAAAATCAACAAGTGCGTGGGAAAACCGGTATAGTGTGGGGCGCCGCTGTGATTGGCTCAAGCCCGGCCCGCGCTGCGGCCGAAGCAGGGGGCTATCCGGCGTAACTTTTGCATCATCGCGCCGAACTCGTCCACGGAAATGGTTTGTTTTGCGTCCGAAGACGCGCGCTCCGGCTGGCAGTGCACCTCCACTAGCAAACCGTCCGCGCCCGCCGCTGTCGCCGCCATCGCCGCCGCGCACACCTCGCCGCTGGCGCCGGTCGAATGGCTGGGATCGAAGATTACCGGCAGATGCGAGATTATTTTGACCGCCGGAATCGCCGCGATGTCGGGTATGATAGGCCTTTGCGGGTCGAAAGTGCGTACGCCGCGCTCGCAAAGAATTACGTCCCAATTCCCACCCACCAGCACGTATTCCGCTGCAGAGAGCCATTCCTCGATCGTTGCGCCCATCCCGCGCTTCAGCAGCACCGGCTTGCCGCACGCTCCCAGTTCCCGGAGCAGCGAATAATTTTGCATGTTGCGCGCGCCGACCTGAACGATATCGGCGTATCGGCACACCAACCCGACATTGCGCACATCCAGCACCTCCGTTACCGTGATAAGCGAATGCGCGTCCGCCGCCGCCCGCAGCAACTTCAGTCCCTCCTCGCCCAGCCCCTGGAACGAGTACGGCGAAGTGCGCGGTTTGAACGCTCCGCCGCGCAGGCCTTTTGCACCGCAGGCCGCAACCGACTTCGCGATGCGGTTCATGGATTTTTCGTCCTCCACCGCGCAAGGTCCCGCGAGGACTACGACCTCGCTGTCCCCGAATCGGACGCCGCCGACCTCGACGACAGTATCTTCCGGGCGGTGGTGTCTGGTGGTTAGTTTTAGTTTCTGATTCACGTCCGCCACAAAAAAGACACACGAAAAATTCCCCAACAACGCGAAACTTACCAGCCCGCGCCCCCGAGTTCAAGCAAATTATGCCATTAACCGTCGGCGTCATGCCGGGGCAAAACTGTTGAGACGCGGCCAAATTCATGGTAAGATATATTTCCCCAGATTTTGGCAAACTATTTGCGTGCGTTGAGCCGCGTCATTTTTTACGAGTATTATACCACGGGAGCGATAACAAATATGGCGCCGATTGATACGATTATAACAAAACTAAAACAACATATCGGAAAAGAAGTCCGAATCAAGGGCTGGCTATACAACAAACGCTCGAAGGGCAAAATTCACTTCCTCGAGATTCGCGACGGCACCGGCATCGTCCAGGGTGTCATGTCCACCGGCGACGTCGACGAGGAGACCTTCACCCTCGCGGATAAAATCACACGGGAATCCTCCATTATCGTTACCGGCACCGTTCACCAGGACGACCGCGCCCCCGGCGGCGTCGAACTGCACCTGACGGGGCTGGAACTCGTGGCGATGTCCGAGGAATACCCCCTGGGCAAAAAAGAACACGGCCCCGACTTCCTGCTCAACAATCGGCACCTCTGGCTGCGCTCCAAACGCCAGCACGCCGTCATTCGTGTGCGGCACGCGGTCATCAAGGCGATTCGCGACTTCTTCGACGATCGCGATTACACGCTCGTCGATACGCCTATTTTTACGCCCGCCGCATGTGAGGGCACCAGCACTCTGTTCGAGGTGTCGTATTTCGGCGAAAAGGCCTATCTGACACAGAGCGGCCAACTTTACGGCGAGGCCGCCGCGATGGCGCACGGCAAAATCTATTGCTTCGGCCCGACGTTCCGCGCCGAGAAAAGCAAAACACGCCGCCACCTCACCGAGTTCTGGATGGTCGAGCCTGAAATCGCATACGCGACGCTCGACGACGTCATGGATGTAGCCGAAGAATTCGTCGAATACATCGCCGGCTTCGTAGTCAAGACCCGCCGCGCCGAACTGGAGACGCTCGGCCGCGACATCTCGAAACTCGAGGCGGTCAAGCGCCCGTTCCCGCGCATGACCTACCAAGAGGCATGCGAGAAGATCAAGTCGCTCGGCGTCGAGATGAAGGACGGCGACGATTTTGGCGCGCCGCAGGAAACCGCGCTGGGCGATTCCAGCGACAAGCCCATCATGATCCACCACTGGCCCTCGGCGATCAAGGCGTTTTACATGAAGCGCGACGCGGACAATCCTTCTCTGGCGCTGGGTGTCGATATGATCGCGCCCGAAGGTTACGGCGAAATCATCGGCGGCGCGCAGCGCGAAGAAGACCTCAACCTCATGCTCCAGCGCATCAAAGAACACGACCTGCCGATGGAGGCCTTTCAGTGGTACCTCGACCTGCGGCGCTTCGGCACCGTTCCGCACGGCGGCTTCGGGCTTGGCGTGGAGCGCACGGTTGCGTGGCTTTGCGGTATCGAGCACCTGCGCGAAACCATCCCGTTCCCGCGCATGTTGCACCGGATTTATCCCTGAAATATTATAGATAGTGCTAATCGCCATTGACAATGCGTGGAGACGTGAAAATGATTACACATTTCGAAATCGAACGCAAAAAGCGCTTATCCGATCAATATACCGCAGAAGTGTTCCTGGACCACATTTCGGAAGTTGCGCGTCCGCTGGCCGACTGCACCGATGTCAGGCAGGCCCGAGACGTTCTGTGGGATTGGCTTGACCTGGTCCAGCGCAAGGCCTATGGCGCCGAAGAAGAATTGCATCCACTGGAATTGGTTGTGGTGCGCGACTGTATCCGCACTTTTCGTATGATGTTTTCCGCGCGCAAAGAAAATCGCGCGAAATTCAGCATCGTTCGAGCGATATGGGACGTGGCCTGCGGCCGCAGTCGTCCCGATCTCACCGCCGCCTTCTGGGCCGATATCATTCATCTGGTGCGTGGCGGCCTCGGCTGGAGCGACATCTATTCCGATTATCGCAAAAGCGAAGTTGATTACCTGGAAGGCCGACAGGCCGCCCGCGCGCGTTCGAGAGAACTTGACGACATGTGGGAAAACGCCCGCCGGATCGCCCGCCGCTACCCTCATGGCATGTTGTCCGGAATAATTGCCCGGAGGAACGGGAATCGCGACAGAATAATGAAGGTGCTTGGCGCTTCGCCTGCCGACTGGATGGATTGGCGCTGGCAGATTCGCAACGTTGTGCGCGACGTTCGCCGTCTCGAAGACCTCGTAGTTCTGAGCGGCGAGGAAAAAGAGTGTATTCGCAAAACGCGCGAGGCCGGTTTGCCTTTCGGCGTAACGCCGCACTATATCAGCCTCATGGATAATTCGCTCAACCGTTACAACGATCACGCGGTGCGCGCGCAGGTCTTGCCCAACCGGAAATACGTCGAGATAATGGCGAAAAGGCACGGCCAGCGAGATGGGGCCTTCGATTTTATGCTCGAACGCGACACCTCGCCCGAAGACCTGATAACCCGCCGCTATCCTACGATAGTCATATTCAAACCGTATAACACCTGTCCGCAGATTTGCGTTTATTGCCAGCGCAACTGGGAAATCGACGACGTGCTCGATCCGCACGCGCTGGCAAGCAGCGAGCAGATTGCCAGAGCCATTTCGTGGCTGCGCCAACATCGCTCTATTACCGAAGTCCTTGTTACCGGCGGCGATCCCCTGGTGCTCAGCGCCACCAAACTCCACAATCTTTTGGGCGAAATATCCGACATAGATCACATTCAGCGAATTCGCATCGGCACCAGGATGCCCGTAACCATGCCCATGCGCATTACGGATCGCCTGGCCGATATGCTTGCCGGTTTCCGCATCCCCGGTCGCCGCGAAATCGTGGTGGTAACTCACGTCGAACACGCATACGAACTCAACCCCGATCTCGTGGACGCCGTGGAGAAATTGCGCCGGCGCGGGATAGGCGTATACAACCAGATGGTATTTACGTTTGAAAACTCCCGCCGCTTTGAAGCGGCGCAGTTGCGGCGGCTGCTGCGGCTATGCGGGGTCGACCCGTACTACACCTTTAACGCAAAGGGCAAGGAGGAAACGGAGCGATTTCGCGTCCCGATGGCGAGATTGTTGCAGGAGCAAAAGGAAGAGGCGCGATTGTTATCGGGCCTGGATCGTACCGACGAGGCCGTTTACAACGTGCCGCGCCTGGGCAAAAACTACCTGCGCGCCGCACAGCACCGCGACATAATCTCAATCCTCCCCGACGGGCGGCGCGTCTATGAGTTTCACCCGTGGGAAAAGAAGATGATGCTTCAGGAGACTTTTATCATCCCCGATGTGGCGATCCTGCCTTACCTCGAGAAACTGGCGCAGTGCGGCGAAGACCCCGACGACTACAAAAGTATCTGGTACTATTTCTGATTCACCACGAATTTCTATCGAAGCAATGACGGAAACAGGATGGGCAAGAGGTGGTAGGCGATCAGTACGCCGTACATGACAACTATCACGATAGTGGCGATGCGCGCCAGCGTGAAGTTCTTGTGGACGAGCAGAATAAACAGACCTGTCGCCGTAACGGCGTACTTGATGACAATCCACCACGTGTTGCCCTCAATCTCCATCAGCATTGCGATTATCGGATTGACCTCGGTTGCGTCGTTGTTTTCCAGGTGATAAATCGTGAACGCCGCGTCCGCGCCGCAAAGTACCAGGATCATGATTACCGCCAGCCACGCCTTTTTGCCGAACCGGTCTACGTAATAACATTCTTTGGGGTCGCTTGACCTGCGGTTCCAGCGCCTGCGGCCCATAAGCAGGTACTTGCTGAACATCGGCGTTGGATTTTTGCGCCGGTCTTCATTGCCGCGGTTTTCCATATCCGCGCCGTGGTTTTTTGGTTGATCACTCATCGAAATCGTAGTCCGCTCTCCCGAATTTTCCGTCGTTGAAATCACTCCAGGCTTTTCGGATCCAGTGTTTGAGGCGTTTCCGTTTGTCCGTAGGGGCCCTGAGCAGTTGCAATCTTGTCAGCAAACGAACCCACAATAATCTTATCGGCAAAAAATATCCGTCGCTGTGCTTCGAAATTAACAGCAAGTGGTTGCGCGCGGCGTAGTAAAAACGTTTTGCGCTGAAGCCTCCGCCGAACGACGACGCACCCTTGTGCATCACACGTGCGGAGGGACAGTACATTACTTGCCAGCCCGCCCTCGCGGCCCGCAGACAGTAGTCGATTTCCTCGAAATAGCAGAAATACTCCTCTGCCAATGGTCCGATATCGTTGAACATCTTTATCCTGATCAACATCGCCGCGCCGTGCACCGCGCGCCGCTCCAGCGGCTCGGCGGGCGCTTCCGAATCGGGCCTGCCGAAACCGATCTGGCGAATTCTGCCGGTAAAGAGATTGATCGCGACGCCTTCGGACTCGATCATCCCCGGAGAGCCGGCCATCAAAACCTTCGCGCCGACGATGCCGGCCGTTTCATTTTCCTCCGCGCATGACACCAGGTCGGCGATCGTATCCGCTTCGACTTCGGCGTCGTTGTTGAGCAGAAAAACGTAATCCGCCTTTTTTTCCGCAGCGTCCCGCAGGGCCGTGTTCGCGCCGCCCGAAAAACCGCGGTTTTCCGGCAGGAGCAGCATTCGCGCCTCCGGGAAGCGCGAAGCGATTTCCCCGCCGGATCCGTCGGTCGAGCCGTTGTCGACCACCACCGTTTCGGTGTTGTTGCAGGCGTGCCGCTCCAGCGAACGCAGACACGCAATCGTGTCCGGTGCGTTGTTCCAGTTCAGCACGGCTATGTGTACGCGCGGCGCGCTCATTTCGTATCTCTCATGAATACAAACCGAGCAGGGGGCAGTCGCGGCAGCCCTTCATCAGTTTGCCGGTATAGAACGACTTGCGCAGTTGCCGGTATTTTTTGCCGTTCCAGATTTCTTCAAATGGCTCGTTTTTTACGTTGCCCATCTTCAGATCCTGCGGCGCGCGGCAGCACGGGAACACCGAGCCGTCAGGCTCGATCTTGGCGTAAATCGCCACGAAGTAGCAAAATCGCCGATGGCGCTTGATAACGATTTCCGGCAGGTAGTTCATTTTGAACCGCCGGAAGGCTTTCTTGTTGAAATTGTACGCATTGGGCTTGCCCAGGCCCACGTGCAGGTTGATTTCGCGGCGACGCGCCGTCTCGACCGCACGCTCGATCTCGCGTTGCAATTCCTCATCCGAGACCCTGCCCTTCAAATCCCACTCCTTCAGCGCCGGGAAGTTTATCAGCAGTTCTTGCAGCGCAATCGTGTCCACGCCGAGATCGGCCATGAAATCCACATATTCGGCCATCTTGTTCCAGTTCATGTTCATAATGACCGAACTGGTCATCACCTCGACATCATCGCGCGCGGCGAGTTTGCAGGCCTGCCTGATATTTTCCACGACCCTTTCGAATTTCGCGCCCGTCCGGATCAATTCGTAGGTCTCTTTCTCGTGCGAGTCGAACGAAATCTGCAGGCGCCCGATAATGTCGGCCATCATCTCGTAGCGTTCGGGGGTGAGCAGCGAACCGTTGGTGATCATGTTAATCTGCACCTCGTATTTCCGCGCCAGTTCGGTTATCAGCCCGAAATCGCCCAGCAGAGGCTCGCTTCCGGCTGACGGTGTCAGCAGGCTTGCCTTCGGAAAGACCTGCCCGCAGATGTCGCGTGCTTCGTCT
This sequence comes from Planctomycetota bacterium, assembly GCA_030607235.1. Lineage (GTDB taxonomy): Bacteria > Planctomycetota > B129-G9 > B129-G9 > B129-G9 > JAUWEX01. The sequence continues at coordinate 6,592 of JAUWEX010000017.1, forward strand.
TCGGTCATCATCGAATCTTCGGGCCTGCTTTCGGGGCTGCACATCAGGCAGCGCAAATTGCAGCGGTTGTTCGTGGCCAATTCGATATGCATCGGCCGTCCTTCCCACTCCAGCCGCTGCTCGTTGAGGTCCTGCAGGATCAGCGTGGAATTTTCGCGTTCGATACCTTGCTTGGCGACCTTTTGGCGGCCTAGCAATTCCTCGTAAGCGTGCGCCAGGAACTTCGCCCGTTTTTGTACGGCTTCCGCGTCGTTAGGCCCGTCGCCCTCAAGCGCGATGAAAGATTCGTCCAGATACAGCCGCCCGTCTTCGATGCCGAATTCCTTTACACACTGCATGATCGTTGCGTTCGGGCAGAAAAAGAAATCCACGCCCGCCATCAGGCGCACGTTCTCGCGCCTGTCTCCGGCGAATTTCCTTACGTTCTCGGCGTCATCGAGGCGGAAATCAAATTCCTCGGCGTTTGCGCGCTGGCAAATTCTCAAAAACTCATCCCGCTTGTCCTTGTCGGACGGCAGGCACTTTTTGAAAAGTTTCGCGCCGTGCGTCCCTTTTTCGACTTCCTCGAGGCGATAGGCGAAGCACTCCGCGCGGCCGTAAGCGTTTTCGTTCGAGCAGAAAAAACGGTTGCAGCCATACAGCGCACCCCTCATACACATCGCAGAAAGATCCGGCACATCCACAACGACCAGCGCACCGGCCTGCTGCGCCGCGGCGATTTCCGCTTCGTCGATCGTTTCAGGAGCGGAAAAATGCACTACCTGCGGCTTGTGCAGCGCGATCTCCCGCCGCAGTTTCTCCGGCTGGGCGCCGCCGTTCAGAACCAGTGTCGCGGGAATCTCGTCCAGCGTCTCGTTCAGGGCCTTCACCAGCGATTCCATATAGAACGGAGTGATTTCTTTGGATACTATCAACAGCCTCGTCATGTTCGCTCTCCAAAAGTTGGCGGCGCGGTATATCAGCGGTTTTCGATCAGGCGCGTGTAAAGTACGACCATATCCGCCGCATCGTCTTCGATAGTTTTTACGCGTGGAATTCCGGCACGCAGTTTTTCGATAAGCGTCGGATCGTCGGTGCTTTTTTTCATGGCGTCCCGCAGTGATTGCGCGTCGTTCTGCTCGAACAGAAGTCCGCTGACCCCGTGTTCTACCAGTTCGGCCATACCGCCGGAATTTGACGTGATAACCGGAGCGCTCGCCATGAACGCCTCGTGAATTACCAGTGGCGAATTTTCGTACCATATCGACGGTACGACCAGCATGTCGATTTCGGCGAAGACCCCGGCGATTTCGTGTGCGAGATAACTGCCGCGCATGTTGACGCCGGGCCTGTTGGCCGCTTTTTTGATAATTTGAGGGTAATCGTCGAATTCGTAGAACTGCGTGAACCCGCCGAAGACGTTGAGTTCCGCCTTTCCCGGGTCGATTCCGTCGAATGCCTCCAGCAGTACGTGCAGGCCTTTGGTGGGAATGATCGAGCCGACGAAACCAAAGCGGATTTTGTCGCCGGGCTTGCGCTCAAAGCCTTCGAAGGGCGCGGTGTCGAAGCCATAGTCCGAGTAAATGATTTTTTCCGGCTCAACACCAAATTTAGTGTATTGCTCGCGCAAAAAATTCGACGGCGCGATCAGCAGGTCGATCTTGCCGAGAGTTTCGAGCATGTGGCGCCGACGCCGCTCGATCGGCCCGATTGCGTCCTTATCGCCTTTGCCGCCGCTCGATATCCGCAGATAGATGCGACGCAAAAACCCGCGCATGAAGTTGTTGCCCAGATGCAGGGTGCCGGTAATTCTTTTGTATAGCCCGAACGCCTTTTGCGAAAAGCCGCTGGTCCGTAGTTGCAGCAACTGGCATTGCGCGCATCTTGCCTCGCTCGAATCGCCGCATACTTGCAGCTCGCTGTCGATCAACTGTCCGCGCGGGCAAATTGCCCAGTAATCGTGCAGCGTCATGACTGTCGGAATTTGCCGTTTTTTCAACTCGTCGGCGATTAGCGTCGACAAGTGCGTCAAGTGGCCGATGTGGACGACGTCGGGCCTGACCTCGTCGAGGAATCGCCCAAACGCCTCGGCGACAGCCGGATTTGTGTAAGTCTTCTCGTAAGAATCGCAGTAACCAAGCGAGTTGTTTATCGACCACACATCCAGCCCCTCGCGATTCTCGCGTTTTACTTTGTATTTCGGCGCCCTTGCGTCTTCGATCCTGTGGAATATGCTGACCTCGTGGGTGCGGGCCTGTGCGAGAGCGAGTTTGTAGGTGTAGGTCTCGGCTCCGGCGTTGTTGTGCGGCGGGAACCCGTGTATTACGTGCGCGATTTTCATCTGGAGATCTCCCCGTAGATTTCCATGAGTCTTTGCGCGTGTTGCTCGGTATTCATGGGCGCGGTGATCTTGTCCGCCATGTTTTCAATCAAACCCGCTTCGTCGATAAATCTGCGCATCGCGGCGGCGAGCACCTCCGCATCGTCCGGCGCGACCGCCAAACCGGTTTCGCCGTCGCTGACGAATTCGGTCAGGCCGCCGTAATCGCTTACGATCATCGGCGTGCGGGTTTGTTTGGCGTAGAGGACGACCAGCGGCGAATTCTCGTACCACAGCGAAGGAACGACGAGTATGTCGAACTGCGCGAACGCGTCGGCGATCTTTTCGGGCGGAAAGGTTCCTTGCCAGTGGATGTTTTTTTCGGGGTGTTTTTCTTTCAGATCGGAGACGTATTCCACGGAGCCGTGCAGGTTTGTGCCGCCGAACACGACGATGTCGCACTTGTCCTGCGGCAGTTTTTGCGCGGCCTCCAGCAACACGTGCAATCCTTTGTGTGGCAGAAGTTGGCCGATAAAGCCGAAGCGGATTTTTTCGCTGTGCTGCCGGTGAAAATTGCCGAAAAGTTTTGCGTCGATTCCGAATCCCAGCGCCTCGGTGCGGTTGATCTCCGGCATCCACCGCCTGTATTGCGCGGCCAGCGCGGCGGTGGGCGCAATGACGCAGTCCGCCGAAGCAAGGGCGCGGGTGATTTTGCGCCTGCGGGCGGAGATCATGACGGCGATTATTTTCCGCGCAATAGCCGCGACAGGCGCGAGTCTCATCCGGATGGTTTCGAGGATGCCGTTGCGTATGCGCTTAACCATCCAGAGGCACCGGGCGCATTTGTGCGATGATTCCGGGCCGGTGCAAAGTTCGTTTTTGTAGTCCAGCAATTGTCCGCGCAGACACAGCGGCAGGAAATCCGTCAGTGTTATGACGACCTTCGCGCCGGATTTCTTCGCGTCGGTTACCTGCTCTATCGAGAGGCCGCCGAGGACGTAGGTGAAGTGCGCCACGTCGGGCTTGAAGGCTGCGAGGCAGTCGCGAAAGGCCCGCGCGACCTGCGGCGTGTGCCATGTTTGACGGAATTTTTTCGCCTGCGTGCTGACGTCGTAATTGATTCCCAAGCACTTCATCCCGTCCTGTTCTTTTTCTTCGCGGCTGAACGGTGCCTGCTGCGGATCTTTGAAAATGTAGAACACACCCATGTCGTTGCTTTTGGCGACCGCTCGGGCGGTCTGGTATGTGTAGGATTCGGTGCCGGTGAAGGCCCGCGGCGGAAATCCGTGTACTACATACAATATCCTCATCACACCCCCCTCTGTTTTTTCAGCGGCCTGTCTTTTCGCTCATGGCGGTAGGCGCGGAATTGGGCGTAGGTCTCGAGGAACCCTAGCGCGAACGCGCGATAAAGGTTTCGCGTCTTTTCGCCTGTACCGAGGTCGGAATTCCAGACCATGCTTACGTTGTCTTTGATGTAGTAGAAAGAGTGGTGCAGGAGTTCTCTTAACGAATGAACCGCAGCGTAGCCGAAGATCCGGTAGAGCCGCCGGGCCGAGATGTAAGTCCGGTGATATTCGTAGCGCACCGGTCGGCGATGCGAGTGCACAACCGCGGCGGCGGGCTCGTAGACGATTTTGTGCCCGTCGAGCAAGACATCCCGCGCCCACTCCACGTCTTCGGCGAAATTCGCAACGGGAAAATGGTGTTCTTGCCAGACCGACTTCCTGACGCACGAGCAGACGTTGTCGAAGGCGCAGAGCATGTACTTTTCCAGCGCAGGCAGTTTTTCATATTCGGCCCTGTCGGCGATTTCGCTGACCTGCTGCGTCTCGCGGGAGGCGGCCCATTCGGCGAGCCGTTTTTTTGTCATGAGGTCGACGTTCTCCCGCGGGATTTGTCGTCCGTACACGCCGGCAATCCGTTCGTCGGCGAACGGCGCGGTTAGCGCGTCGAGCCAGCCTTCGCCCTGCGGCAGAGCGTCCTGGACGGTGAGCACGATCAGATCGCCGTCGGCCTTTTCGATGGCGAAGTTGCGCGTGCCGCCGTGGTTGAACGATTTGCGATCGATGCGATATGTCCGCACGCCGAACTCCGCGAGCGTTTCGAGCGTGCCGTCGGTGGAGCCCGAGTCGACGGCCAGTATCTCGAAGGCCGCGCCGGTTTTTTGCGCGCGGATCGCTTCGAGGCACGCGCGCAGTTTCGCGCCGCCGTTAAAGGTCGGAATGATTATGGATATCGCTGGCTTCAAAACATCTTCTTCAAAAGTTTATGGATGCCTGATAGGCGCGGCCTTGTATTTCCGCGCGATTTTCAATGCGTATCGTCTGAGAGTTTTTTCTATGTTGTGCGGGCATTTATGCTCGTCTTTGGCGGAAAGTATTCCGAGGAACGAGCCCGAAATCTCGGCCATTGCGAAGAGCGGCGCGAAAAAGAACCATTTCATTTTTCGCCACAGGCCTTTTTGCCTGCGCGCCACCGCAAGGTAGTATTTCGTCTCCAGCCAAATCGCCCGTAGCGCCGGCGTCAGTGCCGGGTAGAGTTCGAGGCCATAGTAAGAGTAATTGAAG
>JAUWEX010000140.1 GCA_030607235.1 Planctomycetota bacterium
GCGAAAGTTCGAGGCTTACGAAGACGTGCTGGTCGGCGACGATTCGTACACCGCTCACGCACACAAGGCGACCTGGGAGAGCACATACGGCGCCGATGTCGTCGAGATAACCAAACTCATCGCCACGAAAGACGGCGGGCCGAGCGTGATTATGAACCGCCTCGACGCGAACGGGCGGCCGAGCAGTTCGCAAATGACCTCTACCGATTCGATGGAAATCACCAAGACGATTTTCGACGAGGAAGTCAGTCCGAAGTACGCCTCGCGCATGACGCTGGTAGTAACCGGCAACGCCCGCATACGCACCCGCGGCTTCGCGGATATCAAGAGCAGGGAATTACCCGAAGATACGCTGATTATCTGCGACGAACTTACCGTAATATTCAAGGAAGAGTTGCGCTCGGACAAGGCGAAAAAATCCGACGGGAAAACGGCGGCGATAAAGGAAATCATCGCTGACGGCAACGCGCGCTATTTCGTTTACGGCACGCTCAAAGAAGGCGACCCGTATCCTCAAAAAGCCGTTATGATACGCAAAGGCGAAGGCGGACTGATCCACTACAGCGCGCCCGGCTCCAACAGGCCGGTAGGCGAGATGTACGGCACCAAAGACGCCAACGGCAAATACATCAGGCCCGCGCAACGCTGGGAGTACTATACGCAGGATAGAAAGAAATTCGACCGGGACGAGATATACGACGCGCAAAACTACCTGCCGGTGAAAAAATACGACGACGAATAAAAACCGACATTAGCAGGCAGGGCCTGCTCCCAATCGTGAAGGCGGGGACGCCCCGCAGCAAATAGGGGAGTAACCACTCACTTCAAGATCCGCTTCGCTGCTTTTCGCCAAATGGCGAAAAGGGCGCTTACTGCCACCCACTGACGAAAAGTAAAGCGACTGCGTTTTTTCGCCGTAAGGTGAAAAACAAGGAGCGGGTTTTGTAATGGGTGGAGAATGATTTGCTTGCAGGTGCTGCCTGCCGCTCGCTGCCGCGCTATCGCCCGGAGCGCTTCGCTTCCACCCGCTGGCAATTTAGGCAAGTCTGCTGTGTTGTTGACGGTCTCTCGCACAGGCAGTCCGCCTCAGGCGGACTGCTCCCAAGCGCGGAGGCGGGCGGGGCCCGCAGCCAAGTGGGCAGTAACTACATTCTCCAATATCCGCGCCCTGCTTTTTGCCCGACGGCAAAAAGAGGCCGGAATCGTCCGGCCTCTTTTCTTTTCCCGCCACAAGGCGTTACGGCACTTCGATGGTCAATATCCGATAGCCGGAACGTGTAAGCACCGTCAACCGCCAGGAATCGCCTTGTTTCATAAGTTTTACCGCCTTTTCGTAATCCGAAACATTCCTTATCGCGTGCGTTTCTTTGCGGCCCATGTCGTATACCCTCACGATTATCGAGCCGACGTCTACGATGCGGCTTTTCAGGATGCTGTCATCGGAAATGTTTGTAATGGCAACGCCTGCAGGCGATTTTCGTTGTTCGGCATAATTCAAATCCCGCACCGTAATCCCTAATTTGGAATCCTCAAATACCCCGATCGGCGGTTCGCGCTCGATTACGACATCGGCGGTCATTTTCTTTTTTCCGCGGTAGTACTTCAGGGTAACCGTGCTGCCGATTTCGGCCATGGCAACGTAGTTGCGGAATTGCGCCATGCTGTCGAGAGGAGTGCCGTCGTATTCTACGATCAGGTCGTTTTCGGCCAGGCCCGCTTTTGCGGCGGGCGAGCCGGGAGTTACGTTTCTGACAAGCGCCCCCCTGCCGCTGACTTCGGCGATCTTGATTCCGAAATAGCCGCGCACGACTTCGCCGTGCTCGATAAGTTTTTTCATAATATCGCGCGCCATGTTGATCGGAATCGCAAAGCCGACACCGGTGTACGCGCCGGTTCGCGAGACTATCGCGGTGTTGATGCCTATCACTTCGCCGCGCAGGTTGACCAACGGCCCGCCGCTGTTGCCGGGATTGATTGCGGCGTCGGTTTGCAAAAAATCTTCGTAGTCCGCAATACCGACGTTGGTGCGCTCTTTGGCCGATATTATGCCCTCCGTTACCGTCTGCGACAGGCCGTAAGGCGCGCCGAAGGCCAGCACTTTCTCGGCCTTCAGCATTTTGTCGGAGTCGCCGAGTTTCGCGGCCACGAGATTCTGTATTTTTCCGCCAGGCTCGTTTGCGGGAATCAAGCGGATTACCGCAAGATCCGTGCGCGAATCTCCGCCCAGAACCCTGGCTTTGAAGTTGCGGCCGTCGGATATCTTGACCGACACCTCCGCGTCTTCCGCGACAACGTGATAGTTCGTCAGGATGGTGCCGTCTTCGTCGACGATCACGCCGCTGGCCTGGCCGCCGAAGCCGGAGTGCCGGATGATCTGTACGACGGAGGGTTCAAGGACCGTCGCTACGACCTCGGGCGCAAGGTTGTTGGTTTGGTTGAATTTCAACGTGGCGAGCAACCGGTCTATGCGCTCCTGCCCGTGGTTCGTAATCGGCAGACCGATACCGGCCATCGTGTCGCGCGTATAGTCGTTAAGCGGTTTGAAAAAAACGAGATTGGCCATGCCCAGCCCAAGCCACGCCCCCACGCACAGAAGCAAGAGACCGAATATTACCGCGGAAATCTTTGACCTGCGACGCATCGCTACTCCTCCGAATCGGGTAATTCCTTTGGTTCGTTTCGGGCAATGATACAACAAGTACCAACAAAAGCGGGCAGTGCCCGCTCCCAAATACGGAGGAAGCACCTATTACACAAACCGCTCGCTGCTGTGCCTGCGGCACAGGGCGCGTCGCTTGCACCTACTGGCAAATCTTGTACGCGACTTCGCGATGTGATTTTTTTCTATCCGCTCCGCCCGGGGTGGATTGAAATGAGCGTTTTACGACAGGTACTTCGCGGAAACCGCGTGTATGATCCGCCGCAGCCGACACGCACGCTCCATATCGGCCCCGACAAGGGCCGCGCGCATCACGGGCAGCGCAAGGCACCCCATCGCCGTCAATTTTCGCTCGGCCTCGCGACGGGTTTGCGGATCTTCGGTGCCTAACTCTTCGATGAGTTTGTTTATCTCGTCTGTTTTTTCCTGCGATAATTTGAAGTCGACTTCCCACAGCGTCATGACCGCCCCCGGAGCAAGTTCCGCCACGCGGCCGTCTTCAAGCACCAGGCCCGCGGTTTTGGCTGCGGAAATTTCGAGAAGGTCGAAGGCGTCGAGTTCCGCCCCCGCGGTCAGCGCGACCCATTGCTTATCGGCGGAGGTCTCGCCGGTCAATGCGGGTCGTCTTACGAGCACGTCTCCGTTGACCTTGCTGACGCGCAGGCCGCCGTAATACTTAACCGCGATCATTACGAGAAAGAATTCGCGGCCGTGTTCGTACGCCTTTGTATCTTTATCGCCGGCGGGTGTTTTGCGCGGCTCGGCAGGCGCGCCGGGAGCGGGATTGGTCGAAAGATACAGGTTTTCATGGTCTTCGAACAGTTTGTAATAACGGCCGAATTCGTCCATAAGCGCGCCCAAAGTTTTTTTGTATTCGCCGACCTTGATTTCGAGATGTTTGAGTCGCCGGTCGATGGGGAATTTCGCCAAGGTGGCTATCAGGTTGCGAATGTCGTCGCAAACGAGCCGGAGCACGAAGGTATTCAATCGAGCAGCGGCATTGATATTTTTCAGGGAATCGGTTGTAGCCTTCAGGTCGTCCCAGGCGGTCCTGACGCACTCGCGGTCGGATTCGATCTTGTAAGTGCTGGAGATTCGGTTTAATTCCTTCCGGAATTCGAGAATAATATAATCCGTCTCCGGTTTGGAGGTCTTAGTGCTTTTAAGCCGCTCGAGTTCGGTATAGACAAGATGCCTCTCCTGAATAAAGGCGTCTCTGTCCAGGGAGTCGGTCGGAATTTGACGCAGATGTTCCCAGGCGGAACGCACGCCACGCCAAATCGCGGGATTGCCCGGATACGGTACCGGTGTGGCGTTGTCGACTTCGAAAGCGTTTCCGTCGGCCGACACGGAGTTTTTGTTCGCGTTTTGCGGCTCGGCCTGCGCGTATCCGAACGCCGGAATCAATCCCGCCATAAGCGCGGCCAGCGCGAGCGCGGAAAAAAACTTTCTGGGCATTGTTGTTCTCTCCGATCAATAAGTTCAGGGCCAATTATATCGCAATGCAGGCGGGGACGCCCCGCAGGCAGGCAGGGCCTGCTGCCAAGCGGGGAGCAAGCACTTATTCCAAGACCCGCTCGCTGTCTGTCGCCCTTCGGCGACAGAAGCGCTTCGCTTTCACCCACTGGCAAATCTTGTAATCTTGCTGTGTTGTTAGCGATCTTCTCCGCCGGCAGGCAGGGCCTGCTGTTCCAGTATTTTCTTATTTACTTCGTCAGCCACTTTCTGGAATTTAAGATATTCCTTGTGTATCCAGCCGTTCTTTTGCGCACGATAGTATTCATCTCCGATCCATATTAGCCGATCATCTGAAATGTGCACTAAAATCTGTTTCCCATCGGCATACTTCAAATAAAGCATTATATATATACTCGCCTTGGTATAATTTAGTACTGATCTTGCTTCATTGATGTCTTGAACAATCGTATTGATTTCTTCGACATCCTCTACGACTTTAATAGGATAAGGCCTTGTCAAATCGGATGGATCGTATATGTCCCACTCAATCTCTATTTT
>JAUWEX010000097.1 GCA_030607235.1 Planctomycetota bacterium
GATAGAGAAGCGTCCCGGCAGAGTCTTCGAGCGCGACCGACAGAGGCGACGACGCAAAAGCCGCTCTCTGTGCCTGACACAACTCAAGGGGGAAAAAAGAGATGCGGCTTAACTTAACGGCATTGGAACTGTTCTGAATTATTCCAAATTGCCAATGAGTGGAAGCAAGCGCCCTGTGCCGAAGGCACAGCAGCGAAGCGCCTGTTGGAATCGGTGGATTTACCCGCTTGTGAGCGGGCAAGGCCCGCAACCCAGGCAACGCCTGGAGGCAATAGGGAAGTAACCACTCATTTCAAGACCCGCCCCTTGCGGGCTACCGCCCGGACGGGACTTGCACTCACTGACAAATCTTGTGCGCGGTTTCGCGATGTGATTTCTTTCTATCCGCTCCGCCTCAGGCGGATTACGCCGGTGAAATTGGTGAGCGCGCTTTTATTCTTTATAAGGCTTGTCAGACATGCCCAAAATATATTTCACAAATTCTGCTCTTGCATAAAATGCGCGACTGATGCTTCCGTGTCCTGGCCCCTTTGTCCTCGGCTGAACAAGCAATCCCATTCTTCCCATTGTTATCGCCATTGTTTCTTTGACTGTTGTCTTTCATGTTTCGTCAAAATAACTCTCTTCAACAATACCTGTACCTATAAGTTGCAGGCATTCATCAGGATGAAGTGAAAAAAGTTTTTCCAGTATTTCCTGAAGCAGGTTTGCGTCTTCTGGAAAATCGCTCGCCCCATCCCATTCATCAACAATGCGAATAGATATTGCATTCGCAAAATCTTTTATAGTCGACATTTTATCTCCTTTAATAAGGATTTTTCCATTTGCGTTCTTGTTTTTGCATTAGCGTAATGTGCCTTGCGGTGATGGTGAGCACATAACACCGCCAAATTCCAAATAGCGTCTTCACCTCCCTTGCATAGAGGAATTATATGATGCACTTCTATATATGGAGTTCCATCATCTTTGACAAACGAGTTGTTGCATCCTGAGCAGATACAGAATAGACCAAACCTTCTTTTTGCTTCATTAGCCCAGCCAATATCCCTTACATAAATCTCGATGAGATATTCTTTCTTCTCTGGTGTCCCCGCTTGTATCTTAACCAGATTTTCGTCTTCAACTTCACCTTCTAATAATTCCACGCCCCTGAGGGTATACGTCCCTGAATTGTTAATGAAAGTCAGCGCGTTGTCATCACGCAATTCCTGTAATACACGCCTTAAGGTGTTAAAAGGGGTTTTCGCGGCTGGCCGAAAATCAGAGATGGCATTCTGGTTGTCTGTTTGAAATTCTTGAAGAGTAAAAGTTCTACTACCCCTCTGGTTACAATAATCAATGATAAGACGATATATAAACTCTTTCCATATCATGCTGCTACTCCTCAATCGACCAGGTTTTGGCACTGATTCTTCAAAGCAACCCCAGATGCTACCCGTTCCTGTTGGTTCCTGTCAAGTTTGAATCTGATGATAGGGAGCATTGAATTTGATCACGTTAGAAATCAAATGGATCGGGATCGTAGATCGATTTCGGGAAAGATCAAGACCTTTTTGGATGATATGATAAATTCGTGAGATGCGCCTTCAAAAACGGTGCCGACGCCTTTTTACAGAGACCGCCAACAACGCGGAAAAAGTTGCAGGATTTGTCAGTGGGTGGCAGCCTCCGCTTTTGGCGAAGCCAACAGGAGGCGTGCATTGGAATGAGTGCTTACTGTCCGTTTGGCTGCGGGCCTCGCCCGCCTCCACGCTTGGGAGCAGGCCCCGCCCGCGCGGAGAAATCTACATATACTTCTTGTCCGATTCCATGCGCCTGAACTCATCGGCCATTTCGATAACCCTCTCGTCGACCTTGTAGCCCGCCTTGCGCGCGGCCTTTAGCGCATTTATCTGCGCCATCGATACGTTATGTCGCTTCCAGATTGTTGCTGTCTGTGCGTCGCTGAAGTAGCGATAGAGCGCCAGCCTCTGATTTATTTCGATATATTTGATCGCGTGGACGATTACCCCTCGCGTCAGTTTTTCTTCTTCCGGCGTGAATTCGATATCGCTCTGCAGTGCTTCGATCAGGAAGATCAGCGCGCGCGCATGACCGACTGTCAGTTCGCTGTAGTTGTTTTTTAGGAAGATGAGCCCGTTGTGCGGGTCGGCGAGGCCCATGACGATATTGCCCACAAGTTCCTTCGCCGCGGCGCGGTATTGTTCGACCTCTTCGGGCGTGCCCTCGGCTCGCATCAGTTCCATCGCCGCTTCGCACGATCGGCAAAGGCTTACCTTGTGGCCGATGGTCCAGTATCCGTCCTCGTTTCTGGAGTGCGCCAGATAGATCAATTCTTTATTGTCGAAAGATTTGCCGGGGACGGTGGGGGGCTTTGTGTGCGGGCAGCCGACTGTCGCGACCAGCACCACGACCAGCGCCGCGAGAACGATGCGGATATTGTTTCGCTTCATTTTATTCCTCCATTCGGATCGGTACTCCGCGTTCTTCGCGGTTAATCACGAATTTTAATTGCCGGAGATTATTCCCACTGCGTCAATCCCTTTTTGATGAACGCCTCGCCCTTTGCGATAATTTTTGCGTCCGCCGCAAATCCCGCCTGCCGCGCGGCCTTGAGCGCGTGGATGTGCAGCATCGTTACGCCGTATTCCCTCAGCGCCTTTGTTGAGTTGATGTAATTCTCGTACCAGCAGCCGTCGGGGTGCTGATGTTTTTCGATAAATCGGATCGCGTTGACGATCGTATCCCGCGTCAGTTTTTCTTCTTCGGGTGTGTATTCGATATCGCTTTGCAGCGCTTCGACGAGAAAAATCAGCGAGCGCGCGTGAGCGACCGCCTCTTCGTCGCAGTTTTTTTCGAGATAAATGTATCCGTTTCGCGGGTCGGCGACGAACATTACGATATTGCCCACCAGTTCCTTCGCCGCGGCGCGGTATTGTTCGACTTCCTCGGCTGTGCCATCGCCGCGCATCAGTTCCGTGGCGACTATACACGATTTGTAAAGGCTGATATTGTCCCTGATGAGCCAGTATCCGTCTTTGTTTCTGGAGAACATCAGGTAGTTCAATTGGTTTTTGTCGAACGGTTCGCGGGAGACGGTTTTGTCCGTGTGTGCGCAGCCCACGGCCGCGATCAGCGAGACGACCAGCGCCGCGAGGGCGATGCGGATATTTTTTCGTTTCATGATTGTTCCTCCAGTTGGAGTTTACCTCTTACGCGAGCGGAGTCAATGTTTTTATAAATCGGCAGCGCGCGCTTCGGCATTTGCAGTATCAGGCACGCCATCGCGGTGGTGTAGATTTCGCTCGGCGGCATACTGCCCTTTCGCAGTGCGGGCCATGCGCCGGACTCCTTCTGGTTTGCCAGGTACCATGTGCTGACGCCTTCGTAGTAGTCGTTCCAGTATTTGTCGCCCAGGTAAAAGCAGACCGTGCTTGTGAAAAGGTGATATGAGTTGGCATAATCTATCGCGCTAATGTCGAGAGACTCTTTTTGGCTGCATGTTGCTATAACACTTTTGACGCTGGTTCGCAGAACCGGGTCTTGATACCAGCCGCCGATGATATGCGCGGCGACGGCCGATGCTGCGAGCGTGAGTGCAACTCCCGATTTCATATACGTCTTGTTGAATTCGCGCGCCTTGTCCAATACTTTTTTGCTGACGGTGAAGCCCGCATCTTTCGCGGCAATGAGGGCGTAGATGTGCATCGCGGTGGGGATGTCGTTGTGCCCGCCGCTGTAGTTTTGATACCAGCAGCCGCTTCGATCCTGATGAGTTTCAATAAAACCGATTGCCTGTGCAATTATGTTGTGGACTATCTTTTGTTCCGCGTCGCTGAGGATGTCGGTTTGATATACCTGCGTCAGGAAGAGTACGCCGAAGGCCTGGTCGAACGCGTGTCTGCTATCGAAGTTGTGGATGGATGGTTTTTTGAATATTTGGCCGCTACGTTGGTTCGCATGTCCGACTATTTCCCCTGTGAGTTCATACGCGGCCTGTATGTACGGCTCCGGGTCGTCGGCGTAGTTCGCGCGATGCAGCAGCGCCAGCCCGGCGATGCACGAGATCGGTATTGCGTAATTTCCGGCCTTGTGCCAGAGGCCGTCGTCGCTCTGTTGATCGACCAGAAAATCCAGTCCGCGCTTGACGGCCTTGTCGATTCGGGCCTGTCGCTGGGCCGCGGTTTCGGGCTGCGGTTTCGGAGGGGGATCGGGGTTGTGTGCGCATCCGATGAAGAGGGGCGGCACGGCGAGGCTCGCCAGTACTATCCATATCAAAATCACTCGCATCGCAACCTCCACTGGTTGTCGGCTGGAATCTCACCTATTGTACGTGTGTAATTGGGTTTTGCTTGCAATCTTATTCACACGCGCGGATAATGCGGGGGAAATTGCATTGCGGCAGAGGAGTGCGGGCACTGATCGTCAACTCTGTGCTTGATTTTTGGCGCCGATGCGGTGTAATATAGGCGCGAACCAATCACCTATCAAAGGAGGATGTCATGGCAGAATCGATGGAAGTCTATTGCGTGAAGTGCAAAGCGAAGAAGACCATCAGCGAGTACGAAATCGTTACCACCAAAAACAACCGCAAGATGGCCAAGGGCAAGTGCCCCGATTGCGGAACGGGCGTCAACAAGTTCCTCAAGGCCTGACGCACCTGCACCGCCGGGCCGCCGGAGATCGGCGCGGCGTGCGGCAATCATTCGGATAAAAAAATAGTCGCACAATTCAATGGAGGTGTTGGCGATGGCTTTGTTAAAAAAAGCCCCCGCCCGGGGTGTCTACGACGTCAAACAAGCCGCGCGTTTCTTGGGCGTCGGCGAAGACGACATAATCCGTGCGATCGAGGAAAGCACCCTGCCCGCGAGGAAACTCGGCGACAGGTGGCTCATCGCGCGGCCTGCGCTGGTGCGCTGGCTGGAGGAGGGCACGCCCCCGGTTCCGCCTGCGGTTCCTGCGCCCAGGCCGAGGCTGCCGCTGTTTTTGACCGCGTTTAACCTGCAGCAGGCGTCGACCAACGCGATTTGGGCGCTCTAGCCGCCCGTCCGACGGCGGGCAGGGCCCGCGGCCAAGCATGGAGGAAGCACACGCTCCAAAACCCGCTCGCTACGGGCTGTCGCCCGGAGCGTTTCGCTTGCGTTTACTGACAAATCTTGTGCGCGGATTCGCGGTGTGATTTCTTTCTATTCGCAGATTTCGCAGAATTTTTTGTTCTTGTTTTCACCGCCGAGATCGCAGAGGCGGACTGCCTGGCCAATGAGTAATTTAGAACAGTTCTGTAACGGTTTTGAGAACTGTTCTGAATTAAAATCGTCTTTGCAATTCGCGCACAAGATTCGTCAGTGGGTAGAAGCAAGCGCTCTTTTCGCCGAAGGGCGAAAAGCAGGGCGTCCGCCTCAGGCGGATATTGGAATAGGTGGTTGCTTCCCTCTTTGCTGCGGGGTGTCCCCGCTTGTGCGAGAGGCCGTTAACGGCACAGCAAGATTACAAGTTTCGTCAGTGGGTGGAAGCGAAGCGCTTCTGTCGCCGGAGGCGGCGGCAGGCGCCAGAGGTTTTAGGATATGTATAATTTAGAGTTAAACAATAAAAATGTGAGGAGAAGAAAATGGTGAAGATCGTTTTTCCTACGC
>JAUWEX010000414.1 GCA_030607235.1 Planctomycetota bacterium
TTTTTATTCAGGCAATCTGCCGGTCACCCGCGCGTAGAAATCTTCGCCCAGCGCGCCCCGCGCCAGACACAAAGCGCGCCATCGCAAAGCCCTCCCCAGTAAACCCGACACGGGCCGCCTGATTACCCGCGCCAGAAAGTCCGCACCCGTCCGGCCCGTCACGGCCAGACGCTTCACGAGAAAAGGCAATCGCCCGCCCCGGTTTGTCCCGACATCCGAGCAAAACACATACTCGTAACCGGCACGGCGCACAGCACTCAATACCCCCGCATTGTAACGTCCGCCCGGAACGCTGAGCGCCCGCACGGGTGCGCCGAGTTTGTCCTCCAGCAACCGCCGCGAGCGGACCAGTTCACCAACTAACTCGCGCTTCTCCATCAGCGTCATAAAACGATGTGACCAGCCGTGCGACTGGATGCTCATCCCGGCTTCGCACATCTGGCGCAACTGCTGCCACGACAAACAGCCGTTTTGCCCTATCTCACCGACCGTAACGAAAAACAGCGCGTTCAACCCGGACTCCTCAAGAACGGGAAGGGCTTCGGTGTAATGCGTCCGGCAGGAGTCGTCGAAAGTGAGAAGACATCTTGCCTTCGCTCCATTCTTCCCGCCTTTCAAATCAAACGCCGCGCCTGCAGAAACGAACGCGCCGCCCGCCCGGCGAAGTGACGCGATGTGTTCCCTGAGCGCGTCAGCCGCAACCGCATATTTTCGCGCCCCCGCATCGCAGGTGGAAATGTCTTTCGCGGCGCGGAAGACGCTGTGATACATCAGCACAAGCAGGCGGCTACGCATTTCCCTTTACCTCCACGGAACCGCACGGCCACAACACACTCGTTCGCCGCAGGAAAAATTTGAACGGCGCGGCCGCGGCAGCCGCCTGCAAAACAACAAAGGTGTACAGGTGGCACAAAACCGTTCTCTGCAAAACCGCCCCGCACGCGGCCAGCCCGTAAACCGCCGCCTGGGTCAGCACCAGCGCAACCGCAACAGTACCGCCGCCGCCGGCAGCCCATATCGCCGAGAGCACACCGAACGCAACCAGCAAAAACGGCGAGAGCAGACGCAGTATCTTGTGAGATAACGCCATCAGCCAGACCGGCCCGGCAAAAGGCACCAACACTCCGGGCGCTCTCGAAAACGCCTGGTAGTTGCCCGCGAGCGTGCGCACTTTGCGCATAAACTCCCTGCTTCCCCCCGTCGCTTCCTGCTCGAGACAAACCGCCTCTGGCTCGATTACCGCCCGCCTGCCTCGCCTTATTACCTCAAGCGGAATCGCCAGGTCGTCCAGAATCGTGTCCGGCTCAAGCGGCCGCACCAGTTCACGGCGCACCGCGAACAGCGCCCCCGTTGCGCCTACTGACGAATGAATGCGCGATTCGCAACGACGAAGGAAATTTTCGTGCCGCCTGTATAACCCCATACTCCTGTCAACACCGGGCCGCCCCGGAGACCTTATTACGCCGGAGACACAACCGACATCCTCATCCGCGAAATTTGACATCAGCGCCCGAACGGCGTTCCTGCGCAGCAAGCCGCTGGCATCGGTGAATACAATC
>JAUWEX010000325.1 GCA_030607235.1 Planctomycetota bacterium
CGCCTCACCATCTTCCATATAGGCCATCGAACCAACAGGATATAATTCCCATGGCGAGACAAACGTTAATTGAAGCACCGGAAAAAGAGCAAGTATTACATTGAACATAACGACTGCAACAAAGATGCTTGCACCCAGCGCGAAGGCCTTTTTCGCGCGCGACCGCAGTTTTTCGCCACGAGCCGATGCGACGAACATCAGCGCCAGCGCCAATAGCAGGAAAAAGACAATTGCGGCGAACTTCAGTATTCCGTATCCAAGTATTATTTTATTCCAACCGGCAAATTGCTTGTTCGTATCGGGCATCGCCGCAAGCACACCGCTCACAAGCACGCAAATACCGAATCCCAACCACAAAGACATCCTAAGTTTTTTCATTTGCGTTTGCCCTCAAAGAAAAATTTCAGCAACTCCGCGCAATCCGTCTCGAGCACACCGCCGAGCACTTCGGGACGGTGGTTAAGCCTCTTTTCGCGCACGATGTCGAGCACCGACCCGGCCGCGCCCGCCTTGGGGTCGAACGCGCCGAACACCAGCCGCGTGATGCGCGCCAGCACCATCGCCCCGGCGCACATCGCACAGGGCTCAAGCGTGCAGTACAGCGTGCAGTCCGTCAGGTAGCGGCTTTCCAGCGCGGCGGCGGCCTGCGTTATCGCTATCATCTCGGCGTGGGCGGTGGGATCGCACAGGAGTTCTTTTTGGTTGTGCGCGCGGGCGATCACGCTGCCCTCGTGAACGATCACCGCCCCCACGGGCACCTCGTCGGCGTCTGCGGCCTTAAGAGCCTCCTTGAGCGCGAGTCGCATGTAGTCTTCGTCTGTATGCGGAATGATAATCTGTCCTCCGAGTCTCCGTTAATTATACCGAAAAATGCCGGGCCGTGAAGTCGCAAGCATTATCCGATTTGCGGCATGATCGCTCAAGCAAAAAACGGGTGCGATTTTTTGCCGGTCGCCGGCGATTTTTGTCAGTTTGGTTAAATATTTTATCGGCAATGCGACGATAATGTTTGTGGAAGAAATGAAATGAAATGAACCTGGATTAAATTGCGGGAAGCGCCAAGCCCTTTAGGGGCAAAAGTAGTCAATGCTGCGGCGCTGTCGAAATCGCACCCACTGCGGCGGGGAAACGGAAAAGAAAACTCCGCGTGCGTAGCGCGGACTGCCGAGATGGCTGATGATTGACAGCGGTGTTCCTGGCTACCGAATTGGAGCGCGCCCGCAATTTTTGTTTGATTGCAAACCGGATCGTAGCGGCTCATAGCCGCGAGGTCATCAAATATAGATCATTCCAAATCACCTGTCTATCGATCCTCTCGCGATTCCATTATTTGCGCCCTGAGCGCAAGGGAGCCGCGAAACGTTTCCATGATCCGATAAGGATTAAGCCTGAAAAAAATCGGGGAACCATTATGCCGCAATCTAACGACCAACAGGGACAATACACTACCGGCAGGATGAACGATTTCGTTCCCGGCGCGCCCGCGCCGCAGTTTTCGCAAAACGCCGACACCGGCCAGAAATCGTCGCAGGCGCTCTTCGGCAGCCTCTTCGCCAAGCGCGACCCCAAGCCGCGCCTCAAGAGCGACGACCTGGTGGTCTTTACGCGCCAACTCTCGACGATGATCTCCTCGGGCATTCCGCTGCTGGAGTGTCTCGAAGTGCTCGAAGAACAGATACTCGACCGCGGATTCAAGACCGTGATCGGGCGCGTCGTCGAGCACGTTCGCGCCGGCGCGGACCTCTCCGAGGCGCTATCGCGGCATCCGAAAATTTTCACGCGCCTGTTCATAAACATGATAAAGGCCGGCGAGGCCAGCGGCCAACTCGACATAATTCTCATCCGCCTCGCCGAGTATCTCGAAGCCAGCGCCGCGCTCAAGCGCGAAATTCAAGCCGCCATGACCTATCCGGTCATATCGATGGTACTCATCACCGGCATATCGATCTTTCTGATGGTCTACATCGTGCCGCAGTTCAAATCCATCTTCGACTCGCTCGGCACGCCCGACAAACCCATCGAACTACCGATGCTGACGCGGATGATGCTGGGGGTCAGCCTGTTCATGCGCGATTATTTCATGTTCTGGATGCCGGGAATCATTGCGTCGGTAGTGGGCGTGATTTTGTACCGCAAAAGCGAAATGGGCCGCAAACAGCTCGATATTCTCGTGCTGAAACTGCCGATCTTCGGCAAACTTTTCAGAAAAGTCGCCATCTCACGCTTCAGCCGCACGTTCGCCACGCTCATCAAAAGCGGCGTGCCGATACTGGGCGC
>JAUWEX010000118.1 GCA_030607235.1 Planctomycetota bacterium
ACTAAGAACCTTTACCGTCGCATAGGAATCGATTATCGAGGTCGGCTCCGGCGTGGCGACGACCAGCACCTCGTCCGCAGCGGAGAGGAAATTTATTACGTTGCGCGAGATACCCGCTGCGGTGTCGATAATTAGAAGATCGGCCATCGTCTCGATGTGATCCATCTGCTCCAGCAGCCTGGCGCGCTGCGCGTCGGTCATATCCACCAGCCCGGCAAGGCCCGACGCCCCGGGAATTATCCGCACGCCCTCCGGCCCTTCGGCGACGATGTCCATGACTCCATGCGAGCCGTTAATCAGGTGTGAGAGGTTGTAGCGCGAGCGAAGATTGGCCAAAACGTCAATGTTGGCCAGCCCGAGGTCCGCGTCCATTACCACGACCCTGTGTCCCATGCGCGCCGCGGCGATCGCGAGATTCAACGATATGTTGGACTTGCCCACACCGCCCTTGCCGCTGGTAACGGCGATGGTCCGGGCGCTTGAACGTCGTTTCGGAGCGGCGGTCCGGGGTCTCGCGGATATCAGGGCCGCTTCGGCCTCAGCGGCGCTCTCGGCCACATCCGCGGCCATCCTGCGCAATTTAGTAGCCTGGTCCGCGATTATCATATTTCCTCTCCAAGCATTACCGAAGCGAAACGCCGGGCGTCGGCCTCTTCGATATCGTCGGGCACTTCCTGCCCGGTAGTGATGTAGGAAAGGCGCTTGCCGGATTTCAAAATAACCCGAAGTATATGGCCGGGACAGGTCCCTTCGTCGAGTTTGCTAAGTATCATGTGATCGGTTGCCAGCGGCGCGAATCGCTCCATGATCTCGTCGAGACTCGACTCGCCGATGGTCGAACTGATTACGAGGTGTATCTGGTCGAAATCGCCGGCTTCGAGGAAGAGTTTGAGTTCCTCCATCTTCTCCGCGTTGCGCTGGCTGCGGCCGGCCGTGTCGACGAGGACGATGTCCTTGTCGGCAAAGGCTTCGCGGGCGTCGCGGAGTTCTTCGGGAGTCAGGATGACGTTGACGGGAATACCGATGATGTCGGCGTAGGTCTTGAGTTGCTGCACCGCGGCGATGCGGTAAGTATCCAGGGTTACCAGCCCGACGTCATAGCCTTTGACGAATTTGAAACTGGCGGCGAGTTTGGCGATTGTGGTCGTCTTGCCGACACCCGTCGGCCCTATCAGCGCCACGACCATCGGGCCTTCGCCGGTCGGCTCGATCGGCGGCGCGGTCTTGACCAGGTCGGCGATCGTATCGCGCAGTTGGGCGATACGCGCGGTCGGCTCGTCGTGCTCACCCGAAGGCATTCTGCGCAAGCGCTTGATAATACCGCGCGCCACGTCGGGATGTATCTTGCGGCGGAGAAGCGTCCGGTACAATGCGCCCAGTTCCTCGGAGACCCTGCCGAGTTTTCTGCAATGTTCCTGTGCGAAGTGATCGGTGAGCATCTCCTTGATGGAATCAATCTGTCCCCTGATATCTTCGACATCTTCGCCGGATTCGGCAACCGCAACGGGCGTCTCGTAAGCGTGGCGCACCAACGCCCGGGCCTCGCCCGCAGCGTTCTTTGTCGGAGCGCCTTCGGAGGCGGGCCTGTCGTGTTTGCTTCCGCGCGGCAGAACATGTACCTCGTCGGATGCGGTCAGTTCAACCACTTCCCGCCCGCCGAAGCCAAAAAATCCGCCCTGTTTGAGACAGCGCGTGTGAAGGATAACCGCGTCGCTGCCAAGGTCGCCCTTGACCATGTCCAACGCTTCTTTCATTGTCGAGGCATGATAGGTCTTGATATTCATTCTTTGCACTCCGCCATTCCAATTGATTCTATGTTAACGTCGGATACCACTTCGTTGTATGACAACACGTTGATATTTAATTTTCCCGTATCGAGCATCTTCTTGAATTGCGCGCGAATCTGCGGCGCACACAGCACAACCGGCAAATGCCCCGCGGTTACGAGTTTCTCGACCTGTGCGATTGTCGCCTTGATTATCGCGCTTATCTGCGCGGGAGTCAGGGTCAGGAAAGTGCCGCGCTCGGTGTGTTCGATGCCGGCACTAATGCGCGCTTCGAGTTTGGGATCGAGCGTAACCACGTACAACTTGCCGTCCGCGTCTTTGAGGGAGTCGCAAATCGAGCGAGCGAGCGCGTGTCGTACGTATTCGGTAAGGATTTCGGGGTCCTTGGTCTTGGTGGCGTATTCGCCGAGGGTTTCGAGTATGGTCGCGAGATCGCGAACGGATACGCGCTCCTTGAGCAACGACTCGAGAATTCGCTGCAACTCGGCAGGCTTCATGATGTCGGACACGACTTCCTTGACCAGATTCGGCGCGGTCTCCTTGAGATTTTCCACAAGGCCGTTGACGTCTTCGCGCGAAAGGATGTCCGCGGCGTGGGACTTGATGGTTTCGGACAGGTGCGTCGCGATAACGCTGACCGCGTCGACGACCGTGTAGCCCAGCGCCTCGGCGCGATGCTTGTCGGCCTCGGTAATCCAGACGGCGGGCAGGCCGAAGGCGGGTTCGGTCGTCTCGACGCCTTCGATCTTTCCGCTGACGCTGCCGGCGTCCATCGCAAGATAGCCATCGGGCACGGCAATACCCTTGCCTACGACGTTGCCGCGTATTTTGATCCGATACGAGTTCGGTTCGAGTTGCATGTTGTCGCGAATACGAACGGGCGGAATTATGATACCCAACTCCAGCGCGATTTGCCGACGTATCATCGTAACGCGGTGCAGCAGGTCCCCGCCCTGCGTCTGGTCGACGAGTTTGACGAGTTGATAGCCGACCTCCAGCCCCATCGGGTCGATGTGGAGCAGCGTCTCGACGCGCTCCGGTTTTTTGGGGGCGTCTTTTTGGGCGGCGGCCAGCGCACGCCGCACGGTTTGTTTTTTGTTGACAACTATCATTGCGCCCGCCGCGATGCAAATGATCGTTATGAATATGATCTGCATTGCGGGCAGGCCTGCAAAGATCATGGCAATCAAGAAACCTCCGGCAACGAACAGCGAGCGCGGCTGCGAGAATATCTGCCGGAAGAGGCTCTGTCCCAGGTTACTCGTGGCTCCGGCCCGCGAAACGATGATGGCGGCCGAAAGCGAAATCAGCAGCGCGGGTATCTGGCTGACCAGTCCGTCGCCGATCGTGAGGAGGGTAAAAATTCTCGCGGCCTTGCCGAGATCGCCGAACTGAACGTAGCCGATAATCAGGCCGCCGAAGATGTTGATGATCGTGATGATTATGCACGCGATAGCGTCGCCGCGGACGAATTTGCTGGCGCCGTCCATCGCTCCGTAAAAATCGGTCTCGCTTACGAGGTCTTCGCGTCTCTTGCGGGCCTCGCTCTCGGTAATCAGTCCGGCGTTGAGATCGGCGTCGATGCTTAATTGTTTGCCGGGCATCCCGTCCAACGTAAAGCGCGCCGCGACTTCGCTTATGCGCGTGGCACCCTTGGTGATGACGACGAACTGGACGATTATCAGGATGATAAAAATAATAAACCCGACCACGAGGTTGTTGCCGCCGACGAACGAGCCAAAGGTATACAGCACCTTCCCGGCGAACAACGGCGGCTCGACCGGCTCGGCACTGCCCAGTATCAACCGCGTCGATGCGATGTTCAACGCCAGGCGATAGAAGGTCGTCATAAGCAGCATAGTCGGAAACACCGAGAAATCCAGCGGCTTGGCCACGTAGATAGAGGTAAAGAGAACTATGATGGCCAGAGAGATGTTAATAATCAGCAGCAGGTCCAGCAAAAACGGCGGCAGCGGCATGATGATCGTCAGCAACACGCCGATTACGGCGATAACCAGAAACATGTCCAGGTTTTTCTTGAACACGCCCATTGCTTTTGTGTCGGCCATATCCGCCATAGCGCTGCTTTCGATTAATTAGTTTGAGCCGCCTGTTTTTCGAGTTCGTAAACGTACGCCAGTATTTCGGCGAGGGTCTGATAAAGATCGGGCGAAATGGTCATGCCTACTTCGACCGTTTTGTACAGGGCCTGCGCCAGCGGCTTTTTCTCCACGATGGGAATGCCGTGAACGATGGCTATTTCGCGTATCTTCCGGGCCATGTGTCCCGCGCCCTTGGCCACAACACGCGGCGCGGACATGGTCTCGCGCTTGTATTCAAGCGCGATCGCCAAATGCGTCGGGTTGGTAATGACCACCTCGGCCTCGGAGACCTTGTGCATCATGCGCTGCTGAAGAATCGCGCGCTGCGTTCTCATGCGGCGCTGCTTGATATTGGGGTCTCCTTCGTAGCGCTTAAGTTCTTCCTTGACCTCCCGCTTGCTCATTTTGAGGTCTTTCTCGTGCTGCCAGCGCTGGTAGGCGTAATCCAGTATCGCGATTATCAGCAACGCTACGGCGATGCGCACGCCGATGGTAAAGCACACGTCGAACAGAAACTCCAGTATCGCTCCGACGCTTAACTGCATCGTCGGCATTATTTCGTTTATCTTGCTCGCCAGCGTCCAATACAGTATCGCTCCGACGACGGTAATCTTGACCAGAGCCATCACCAGTTTGACGCCGCCGCGCAGAGAGACCAGTTTTTTCATGCCCCGTATCGGGTCGAAGCGCGAAAAATTCGGAATCAGCGCCTTCAGGCTAAGCGCGGGGCCTACCTGCAAAAGCGACACACCCAGCCCCACCACGATCATGCCGATGAAAAGCGGCACCAGCAGTTTCAGCAGATAAACCGCGCCTGCGCCGGTGTACACCTGAATGGTATCGATATCCAGCGGCATGTTGTGCAGGTTCGACAACAGGCTGCGGTACAGCGATCCCATGCCCCCAAGAAGGCTCTCGCGGCAAAAGTTCAGCAACAACAGCGCCGCTATCAGGATCACCGCCGTGTTGAGGTCCTGACTCTTGGCCACCTGGCCTTTTTCGCGGGCTTCGCGCCGCTTGCGCGGCGACGCCGGCTCTGTGCGCTCCCCTTGCAGGTCTTCAGGCATAAGTTACTCGTTTCAGGATCAACCGGTCGCAAAAAGCGAATCCAACCTGCCCGACATCGCGTCGAGCAGTTGCTGCACCACCACGGCCAGCGCCGGCACCGTGAGGGTCAATATCCCCAGCCCCACCCCGAGGCGCACGGCGAAGCCGATATTAAAGATGTTCATCTCCGGCACG
>JAUWEX010000250.1 GCA_030607235.1 Planctomycetota bacterium
GTCGTCGGCCGCGATCATCACGGTGGGCCAGGTGACGGTGTGGAAGGGCACGTTGTCCTTGCCGATGAACTGCACGAGGCGGGTCTCGGGGTCCTTCCAGTAGTGCTCCCAGGCGTCGGGCTCGCCCCTGGCGGCCGCCCATTCCATCGAGATGCCGATGTAGCCGATGGGCGCGTCGAACCACACGTAGAGCACCTTGCCCTTGGCCTCGTCGAGCGGCACGGGCACGCCCCAGTCGATGTCGCGGGTGATCGCGCGCGGCCGCAGCCCCTCGCTCACCCAGCCCTTTGCGAAGTTGAGCACCCTCTCGCGCCAGCCCTCGCGCGTGTCGAGCCACTGTTGCAGGCGGTCCTGGTATTTGTCCAGCGCAAAATACCAGTGGCGCGTGGGTCTGACGACCGGCGTCTGCTTGCAGTCGCGGCAGTAGGGCCGCTTGAGCGTCAGCGCCTCGTACCACTTGCCGCAGGACTCGCACTGGTCGCCGCGCGCGCCCTCCGCGCCGCATTCCGGGCACACGCCCTCGACGTAGCGGTCCGGCAGGTAGCGCGCACATTTTTCGCAGTAGAACTGCTCGCCGTCCTGCGCGTAGATGTCGCCCGCCTCGTAGAGTTTGGTGAAAAATCCCTGCGCCACGCTCACGTGCTCGGGTGCGCTGGTACGCGAAAAGATGTCGAATTCTATGCCGAGGTCGCGGAAGGCCCGCGAGTTTATTTCGTAGCAGCGGTCGGTCAGTTCCCGCGGCGTGATGCCTTCTTTTTCCGCCGCGATCATGATGGGCACGCCGTGGTCGTCGTTGCCGCAGATGAACAACACGTCGTCGCCGCGCATCCTGCGCCAGCGGCAGTAAAAATCGGCCGGCAGGTACGCGCCCGCGATGTGCCCCAGGTGCACTACGCCGTTGGCGTAGGGCAGGGCGCTGGTAACAAGATATCGTTTGGTCATAAATTCTCCGCAAAATGGATGAACCCTTATTATAGCAAAGACCGCCGGGCCGGGCAAGGCGGAGAGCCTCCGCAGGCAATAGGGGAGCGGCCACTCATTTCAAGAACCGCGCCCTGATTTTTGCCTATGGCAAAAATAGGCCGGGCGCTTCTACCTATTAACAAATCTTGTACGCGGATTGCAAAGGCGATTTTAATTCAGAACAGTTCTGTAACGGTTTGAGAACTGTTCTGAATTTCGCTTGATTGACTGCGGCGGCCTCGCGCAATATAATGGGGGCATGGCGAAATACTGTATAGAATGCGGCGGCGAACTCGGGCCGTTCGCCGAGAACGGCGTGCCCCGGCTTCGCTGCGAAAAATGCGGCTGGATACACTACCTCAACCCCTACCCCGCGGCGGCCACGCTTACCGTCCGCGACAGCGAGGTGCTGCTCGTGCGGCGCGGCGTCGAACCGCGCGTGGGCATGTGGTGCCTGCCGTCGGGCTTCGAGGAATACGAAGAAACGCCCGAAGAGGCCGCCGTGCGCGAGACGCGCGAGGAATCCGGACTCGACGTCGAACTTACCGGACTCTTCAGCGTCAACTACGTCAGCGAGACCGACAAACGCTGCGTCCTCATCATCTATACCGCCGTCCCGCGCGACCCCTCGGCCACCGACGCCGACCTCGCCGCCGGCGACGACGCCACCGACGCGCGCTTCTTTCCCCTCGACGCCCTGCCCCCCGACATCGCCTTCGTCAGCCACCGCGAGGCTATCGAAAAATACCGCGATACGCTTGTTGAGGACCAGAAGTGATCCGACTCGTCGAACCCGTCATCCGCCCGCCCAGCGAAGCGTACAGCCTCCTGCTCCAGATAACGCTGGGTTGTTCGCACAACCGCTGCTCGTTCTGCGGCACGTACCGCACCAAAAAATTCGCCGTCCGTCCGCTCGACGAAATTCTGGCGGAAATTGATTATGCCGCGACGGCTTATCCGCACACGCGGCGGATATTCCTCTGCGACGGCAACGCGCTGTGCGTGCCGTTCGAGCACATGACCGCAGTGCTCGACCGCATCAACCTGCGCTTCCCCGACCTCCAGCGCGTCGGCATCTACGCCAACGCCCGCGACCTGCTGCGCCGAACGCCAGAGCAGTTGCGCATGTTGCGTGAGCGCAAACTCGCCATCGCCTACCTCGGACTCGAAAGCGGCAACGACGAAATCCTGCGCCGCGTCGACAAGGGCAACACCGCCGCGCAGGCCGTCGAGGCCGTGCGGCGAGCGCATGAGGCGGGGATAAAAATGTCGGTGATGACTCTGCTGGGGCTGGGCGGAAAAGCGCTGACCCGCGAGCACGCCGAGGACTCGGCCCGCGTCCTCAGCGTGATGAATCCGCGCTACATCTCGTTCCTGACCGTGGTCGTGCTGCCCGGCACGCCGCTCGAACGCGACGAGCGCGACGGGAAATTCGAGCAACTCGACCCGATGGAGATCATGCGAGAGACGCGCGCGCTGCTGGAAAAAATCGACGTAACCAATTCGATCCTGCGCAGCAACCACGTCTCCAACCTCGTAACGCTCGCCGGCAATCTGCCGCGCGACCGCGAGCGGCTGCTTGCCGAGATCGACGCCGCGCTCGCCGACCCCTCGCTCATCCGCCAGCGCCCATTCCCCCACATGCTCTGAAAGGGACACATCCCTTCGCGCACATTTTCTAAATTAGAGTAACCCTTGCTAAAATAAAGTGTTATGACGCACCAAGGAGGGCCTCCGAAGGGATGTGTCCCTTTCAGGGCCTCGCCCAGCCCTCCGGGCCGCAGGCGGTGTTCTCCACCAGGGTCGTTACCCGTATTATCCGATTCGTCTCTGCGCTAAAATTCCGTGGGAAACTCTACCGGCACGCCGTCATGGATTTCGGCGTTGGCCATCTCGTAGGCTTGGTAGTACTGGCCGGCGACGATGTTCCAGTCCACCACGTCGATCAGATATTTGTATAATTTGTG
Organism: Planctomycetota bacterium; assembly: GCA_030607235.1. Classification (GTDB taxonomy): domain Bacteria; phylum Planctomycetota; class B129-G9; order B129-G9; family B129-G9; genus JAUWEX01. The sequence continues at coordinate 2,931 of JAUWEX010000250.1, forward strand.
GCCGAGCATCCAGCGCAGGCTCTCGTCGGTCGCCAGCCGGATAACGTGCTCGCGCAGCATTTTCTTAGT
>JAUWEX010000082.1 GCA_030607235.1 Planctomycetota bacterium
GGTGATGACGCCCGCCTCGGAGCGCTTGACCTTGCGTACCTCGTCGGCCTGCTGCTGAATCGAGAAGTTGCGGTGGATGATGCCCATCCCGCCTTCCTGCGCCAGCGCTATCGCCAGCCTGGCATCGGTAACCGTATCCATAGCCGCCGAGACTATCGGGATGTTGAGCGAGATGTTGCGGCTGAGTTTGGTAGTCGGCGAGACCTCATGCGGCACTACGTCGGATTGGCGCGGCACTATCAGGACGTCGTCGAAGGTAATGCCGTCGCTCAGGGTTACGCCGGCTATCGGTGAGGATATACCATGAGACTTGTTCATAAATCCTGCCCCAAATGTTAGAATAAGGTCGAATCGGAATGTATCCTTGAAGTGCCGTTCTATTATGGGGTAAAAGTCGGTTGCGTCAAGAACTATTCCGCCAATTCGCGCCGAAACCGCTAATCGCTTGCCATATAACACGGCGTGTGGTAATTTACCCCTTCGTTATTTCCATCCGCACCTTACGAGACACAGCGTTTTGGCAAAAAAGAAAGAACACCTCGAAGAGGAACTCCGTCTGGCACGCCTGCTGCACCGTAGGGCACAGAAACCCTCCGACTTTCGGGAAGTCCGCGCCATCCTCGAACGCAACGCCAAAGCCCTCTCGCCGGGATACGTCGAGCAGGCATGGGAAGAATACAACGACCTGCTGAAACTGCTCGATATCAACCTCGAAATCAACTCCGAACACAACCTCTCGCGGCTTCTCGACAAAATCATCGACACCGTCATCGAGGTCGTAAACGCCGAACGCGGTTACCTGGTGCACCTCGACAAAAAAGGCAAGATACGCTTCGAGGCCGCCCGCGGCATCGACCAAGCAGACCTCTCCGGCGGAGCGCCGCGCGCCGTCAGCCGCTCCATCATGGAGCGCACCATCGCCTCGGGCACAGCCGTCATCACCAACAACGCCGAAGAAGACGAGCGCTTCGCCGATTTCGCCAGCGTGCAGGATTTCCAGCTCCGCTCCATCATGTGCGCGCCGCTCAAGACCAAGCGCGCCGTCATCGGCGCAGTCTACGTAGACAACCGTTCGCTCAAGGGCAACTTCCAACAGAAAGACCTCGACCTGCTCGAGGCCCTCTGCGCCCAGGCAGCCATCGCCACCGAAAACGCGCAACTGGTCGAGGACAACATAAAAAAACAGGAAAAACTCCTCGCCGCCAAGCAGGAAGTCGACCTCCTGAACAAAGAACTGGCCCGCAAAATCGAGCACCAGTCCTCGGAACTGGCCGAGGTGCGGCGTTCGCTGGAGCGCAGCCGGCGCGTTCTTGAGACGAAATACAACTACGAAAACATCGTCGGCCAAAGCCCGGCGATGCGCGCGATTTTTCGGTTGCTCGACCGCACCACCGACTCCGACGTACCGGTGCTGGTGCTGGGCGAGAGCGGCACCGGCAAGGAACTGGTCGCGCGCGCGATCCACTTCAACGGGCCGCGCAAACACAACGCCTTTATCTCCGAAAACGCTTCGTCGATATCGGAGTCGTTGTTCGAGTCGGAACTTTTCGGCCACACCAAGGGCGCGTTCACCGGCGCGATCGCCGATCGAAAAGGGTTGTTCGAGATGGCGGACAAGGGTACGCTTTTTCTGGACGAAATCGGCAACCTGAACCCGAACATGCAGAGCAAGCTTCTGCGGGTGCTGGAAAACGGTGAGGTCAGGCGCGTCGGGGGCAAGGATGTGCACAAGGTAAACGTGCGCATCATCACCGCGACCAACAAAGACCTTGCCGCGCTCGTCAAACAGGGGCTGTTCCGCGAAGACCTGTACTACCGCCTCAACGTAATCAAGATCGAGATGCCGCCGCTGCGTGAGCGACGCGAGGACATCCCCCTCCTCGTCCGGCGCTTCCTGCGCGAGCACGCCGAGCCCGCCAAGATGCCGCCCAAGACGCTCTCGCCCGAGGCGGAGGCGCTGCTGACCGAGTACGGCTGGCCGGGCAACGTGCGCGAACTGGAAAACGAAATCCGGCGTCTCCTGGTGCTCTGCGGAAGCTCACCGGTCATCACCGGGGAGATAGTCTCCTCGCAAATACGGGAGGCCCCGCATTCGTCGGTCATTTCGATACCGGAAAAACCGTACAGGCTGCAAGGCGTCATCGAGGACATCGAAAAGAAACTTATCCTTAACGCGCTGGATAAAAGCGGCGGCAACAAATCCAAAACCGCGCGCACGCTGGGACTGAGCCGCGACGGTTTGCGCAAAAAGATGATGCGATACGAGATAAATCCGACCGGCATTCGAGCCGATAAAGATAATGAAGGGGGCGAGGCAGAATCATGAGCGAAAAAGAAGCGACACCGCAAACTCAAGCAACGGCGACCGGCCCCGAGGCCGCGCTGGAATCCGCACTGAAGTTGATGGCGGAGAGCCTGAACGCGCTTTGCGCCGGGAAACCGGTATTCGGCGAGGTCTCCGTCGCTCCGGACGCCGCCGGGGCGTGGCCCGAAAAACTCGTCGCCCCGCTGATCGTCTCCAAATTTGAAATCTCGGGCGACCTGGCCGGAGCCGCGTTCATGATCGCCAACGCCCTCGACGCACGCGCCATGCGCGCCCTCATGCTCGGCAAGGAGCCTTCCGGCAAAGACGCCTCGCCGGAATTGAGCGAGGACGAACTCGACGCCTACCGTGAATTCGGCAACAACGCCGCGTCCGCCGTCGGCGCGTCGCTGCGCGAAACCTTCGGGTGCGCCGCGAGCGCGGTCATGTCGTCGTCGCACAGCGCCGGAGACAGCGACAAGGTTCTGGCCGAAATCGGCAAGGGCTGCCTGCTGGCCTCGGTTGCCGGTAAAATCGCGGACAGGGAAACCGCTCTCGCGCTTGCGTTCGATGCGGAGACGTGCCGGTCGATCACGGGCCTCGAAAACAGCAGGGCGGAAAAGGAAAAAGACGTCTCGCCGAGAACGGAAGAGGTTTCGGAGAACATCAAACGCATCCTCAAACTCCCCGTGCCGATAATAGTGATCCTGGCCGAAAAACAGATAACTTTCGAAAGCGCGATCAATCTCTCCGAAGGCTCGATAATCGAATTCAACAAGAGCAACAACGAGCCGCTGGACATGCTGGTCAACAACCACAAGATAGGCAAGGGCCGGGCGATTAAAATCGGCGAGAACTTCGGACTGCGCGTCGACGAAATCGGCAGCCCGCAAAACATCGTCGAAACGCTACGCTAACTTTCTCCGGAAAAAGAGATTTTGTCCTTATTCTCCTCCCACCATTTTTCCCAAGCCTGTTTGTCGGTGCGATAACCTTTCAAGGGTGTCTTGTGCCCGGTAATGCGCTGAAGCGCCTTGTTAAACTCACCGTAACACCCTTCGCATTCCTTGTCTGTCGCGGCAATCAGCGCCGGGACATCCTGAATAGCGCAGGCCTCACCCGCGGACCCGATCAAGGACGGGCCGTAACAGCAATCAAGCCCGCCGCATTTTTTATATAATGCAATATCAGTTCACGGGCATCCAGTGGGCCGAGAAACTCCACTAAATAATAGTAGTCGTGCAGGGAATGCGTGGGATGCTTTTCGATGCGTTCGTGTTCTTTCGCAATGGCGTCAATCAATTCCCGGCGAAGCGCGTCGCGATTGGGTAGTGCTTGCGTCTTTTTCATGAATTGATCGAAAGCGTCCCGGCACAAGCATGGAGAACCGCAGGTGTGCCCCAAAATGTAAGGAAAGAGATCGCGCGGAGCAAGGTTGGCCGGAATTTCTTCGTCGTCCCGTATCGCCCAATCGGGAACCTGCTGCTTATGTTCTCCGTCTGTGCCTCCGCATCCCGCCAACATCAAGAAGCAGGCCGTTGCCAAGATAATCATTGCATAATGGGTTTTCATTTTTTTCTCCCTGATCAAATTGACGTTTCGGTTCCGTATCCGAATAATACAACACACACGATGCGCGGGTGAATCACGTTTTCCTCAAAAGCGTCCACTGAGCGTGGCGGAAGGCGCGCACGCGTTCGACCTCCCAGCCGTCAAGCGCTTCCGGATCAATCACATCGCTTTCGTGCCGCAGAACGACCGTCGCGGCGGGATTCAGCAATCGGCTGCGCGCAAGCCGCTCCATGAAAAAACAAAACCGGTTCAGGCCCTTTTGATCCTTGAGCATCGGATACGGCGGGTCGAGAAAAACGATATCAAACGGGCCGCGGTCTTCGACGGCGGGTTTGTTGATAATCGAGAGCGCATCGAGACGCGCCACGAAAGCGCGGTCGGCGAATCCCAGCGTTTCGATGTTGCGCCGCAGGGTCTCCAGCGAGCGATAGTTTTTTTCCACGAAGACCGCCCGCGCAGCGCCGCGGCTCAGCGCCTCCAGGCCGAGGCTGCCGCAGCCGGAAAACAAATCGAGCACCCCCGCACCCTTCACTCCGTCAGCGAGTATCGAGAACAATATCTCGCGGGTCCTGCTCAATGGGGGCCGCGTGTCGAGGCCCCGGGGGACTTCAATGGCGCGCCCTCGCGCTGTTCCGCCGGTGATTTTCATGCGTGAATTTTAACAGAATTCCGCTAGGATGCAATCGCGCGGATTGTTCGTTTCCGCCGCCACCGCCACGACGCAAAACCGCGGAATCCCTCGCCCGCTTTTCCTTTGTTTTCAAGGCCTTACGCTGGCGCCGCATGGCCGGAGGGCGAGGCTTTTTGGTTTGACGAAAAACGTCGTTTGTGTTATATTCATGTGCTTGTTTGAATGATTTTTGGGGGTGTAAATTTTGGCGGAGCGAGGAGAAGTTTCCGGGCAGATGGGTTTTCGCTGGCCGGTTGGGGGGATTTTGCCTGCGCCGGATCCACGTATGCCGGAAAGCAGGCTGTTCCTGAACCAGCGATATACCTTCAGCAACTTCGTCGTAGGGCCGTCTAACCGGCTGGCGCATGCGGCCGCTTTGGCCTGTGTCCAGGGCCCGGGTGCGGTTTACAATCCGCTATTCATACACGGCGCCGTGGGGCTTGGCAAGACCCACCTGGTGCAGGCGATTTGCCACGCCGCTATCAAAAAAAACAGCGGCATGAAAATCGTTTATCTTTCTTGTGAGAGTTTCGTCAATGATTTCATCTCCGCTATGCAAAGCGGAACCCTGGAGAACTTTCGGGCGTATTATCGTACGGTGGACATGTTGATCGTCGACGACATCCACTTTCTTGCGCACAAGGAAGGCTCGCAGGAAGAGGTCTTTCACACGTTCAACAGCCTCTACAACACAGAGCGCCAGATTGTGCTGTCCAGCGACAGCCCGCCCAAAGACATTCCGACGCTCGAAGAGAGGCTGGTATCGCGGTTTAAGTGGGGTCTGGTGGCGCGAATCGACGCGCCGTCGTTTGAAACGCGCGTGGCGATTCTAAAAAATAAGGCCTTAATGCTCGGAAGGGAGTTGCCCGACAAGGTTGCGCACTACCTGGCGGAAAACATCGATTCCAACGTGCGGGAACTCGAGGGCGCGGTTATTAAGGTAACTGGGTTGGCGTCGGTGGAAAAAAGCGAGATTACCATCGACACCGCGCGCACCGCGGTTTCGGATTCGGCGCCGAGGAAAGAAAAACAATATAAAATCGAAGAAATTCGTGATGCGGTCGCGGAGTACTTTAACGTCAAGGCCTCCGACCTGCACGCAAGAAAACGCAACAAGTCGATCGTTGTTCCGCGGCAGATATGCATGTATCTGGCCCGTAAACTGACCGATTATTCACTCGAAGAAATAGGCGGTTTTATGGGGGGCCGGGACCACAGCACGGTCCTCTACGCGGAAGATAAGATTGCGGCGAAATATAAAAATTCACACGAAATCAGCGTTACGATTGACGAAATCGTTCAATCGCTGAAAAACGGTTAAAAAAACGTCTGGATAGCCTGTGGATAACTGAAAACTTTTAAGTAGATTGGGGTAAAAATAATATCTTCACACGGGTAAAAACAAAGGCGTTCCAAAGCAAAAATGTTGGTATTTCAGAGAGTTGTTAATAATACCGAACAAGTTATCCACATT
>JAUWEX010000141.1 GCA_030607235.1 Planctomycetota bacterium
AGGCAAGGTGTGTACAAAGAACTGCTATAGCAAAAATGTAATTCTGAATTTTTAACATGAATTTTCCTTCAATTGTTTTTTCTTTATTTGATCAACGGCCTGCGAGTTTATTGAATATCTCATTTTCTGTATTCCTCGTAGTATTTATCTATTTCGTTAATTTGTCCTCGATAAATTTTCTAATAAGAAGATCATGAACACCACGATCAGCTAACTTCTCTATCAAAAGGAAGTGGCATTCAGCGCCAACTTCGTCGGCTTTTTCCTTTGGCTGTTTGGCGGCCTTTTTCTCGGCGGCTTCGATCGTTTTGCGCTGCCTTTCAGCCTCCTTCGCGGCGGCGATTTTGCGTCTGTCTTCAACAACGGCGGAAATCACGTTTTTAAGCACCTTTTGTGCCGCGGCGGACACCGCCTTACTCATTGCTTTGGCAAATGCGCCCGGGCCTTCGCCTTCGATCGGGATTTCGATCGCGATGTTGCCGCCCCATACCATCGCGCCGCCCTCGACACGAGTCAGCACACACTGCATACTAAGCGCGGCTCTGCGGCCCGTATCGTCGGCCACCTCGTCGAACCGCCGGATGAAACCGGTAAAGCAATAATCCGCGTTGCGGATTGCAGCGCTTCCGCCGACGTACAGGAAGGCCTGCGACGCGACGAAGATGTTGTGGATCGCCACGGTAACCATCTCCGCAGGCTCTTCGACCCACCGATCGTATTCCTTGTAGACTAACTCGTTGCCCGGCCTGCGCTCGAGCATCCGCGCACCGTAGCGCGACGAGGTCTCGAACTCCAGAATCGCCAGCGCACAGGCGACTTTCTCCGCGCTCGGCGCGATTTCGCTCGCCGGATCGTCAATGGAAAAATAGCGGTTTTCCCGGTACGGGTTCTTCGATATGCATCCGGCCAGCAACAGCGCCGCCGCCAGAATTGCGATTGGTTTTGTGATCATGGCTTCGTCCCAAAAAATATGTTTCAGCGTTTCGTGTTTTTACCGCGCAACATAGAAGACGGGTCCTGTTCGAGCATCTCCGCCAGTCGTTTGACGGTAGCGAGGGTGTCGCGGAGTTCTTTTAGCGTCAGATAGAACTGGCGCTGCATACCCAGTGCGCCGCGCTTGGCGCTTGGGATCATTCCCCGCGCCTGTTTGAGCAGCAAGCGGAATTCGGTTATCGTCTTGCCGATCTCCAACGATGCATCGCCATCTTTGATTGCTGTTACTGTTTCGTTGAGATTGACTATGAGCGTTTCTATATTGGAAACGGCTCGGCCAAGCGCGTATTGCTCGTCGCCGGTTTTCAAAACATCGATGAGCGAGTTCGCGTTTTCCAGGATAGCGTCGATCTTATCGACAGTCTTTCCGAGAGTCTCCTGGAGCGTCTCAAAGAACGGTTTTTGTGTCTCGATATACGCTCCTTCTTCCAGTACCGGCGCATTCGGGTCGCCGCCCTTGATCTGCACGAACGATATGCCGCTGAGGATATTGCTGTTGAGTTGGGCGGTTACACCTCGACGCAAGTGTGCGATTTCAGGATTGATCTCGATGGTAACCTCGACCATGCCGTCTTCGGTTACCTGAATTTTCTCGACGGTCCCGATCCTAACGCCCTTAAACTCGACGTTGGCGCCGATATCAAGGCCGCTGACCGCGTCCTCGAACTTCATGTAATAAGTAACGCTCTTGGCGCCCTGCGTACCGGTTATTGCGACAACCGTTCCGACGAGCAATCCGAAGCATATCAACAAAAACAGGCCTACCTTTGATTTCTGGGCTGGCGTCGCCATCGACTAATCCTCCACATCAACGTTTCTCGTCGTCATGGCCGCGTCGGCCTGGCGCGAGAAGAATTGCCTGAGTCTTTCGTTATCACTGTGCTCGATCTCATCCTGCAGGCCGAAAAAGATCGCCTTGCCCCTGTCGAGCATGAGGATCCGGTCGGCCACGTTGTGGACGGAATTGAGTTCGTGCGTAACCACCACCACGGTCAGCCCCAGCGACCGCCGCAGGTTCAGCAGCAACTCGTCGAGTCCCGCCGCAGTTATCGGATCGAGTCCGGCGGAGGGCTCGTCAAAGAAAACCAACTCCGGATCCAGCGCCAGCGCCCGCGCCAGGGCCGCGCGTTTCTTCATGCCGCCGCTGAGTTCCGACGGCAGGATGTGCTGCGCGTGCTCAAGCCCGACCATCGCCAGTTTCGAGCGGATAATCGCGTCGGTAATTTCAGGCTCGTATTTTTTGTGCTCGTTTATCACCATCGCGAGGTTATCGTAGAGCGAAAGCGAATTGAACAGGCCGCCGGACTGAAACGAAACGCCGAAGCGCGTCTGTATCTCGTTGAACTGCTCCTCGTCCAGGCTCGCAATGTCCCTGCGCCACATGTGGATCGTACCCGAGGTCGGCTTGAGCAGACCGATGACGTGCTTGAGCAGCGTGCTCTTGCCGCAGCCGCTGGCCCCGCACACCGCCAGTATCTCGCCGTGCTGCACATCGAACGAAACCCCGTCGAGCACCTTGATTGTGCCGTAGTGAGCCACGAGGTCCTTTACTTCGAGTATCGGTGCGCGTTTGGCCATGCCTGCAAACCTACGTCGTTATCACCGAAGCCGCCGCAAACAGCGCGGCAACCACGATTATGAAGAAAATATCCATCACGACCGAACGCGTCGTAACGATGCCGACGCCGCGCGCGCCGCCCTTGACACGCAGGCCGTTGTGACAGCCGACTATCACGATTACCAGCGCGTAGCATAAAGATTTCGCCAGTCCCAGGGTGATGTTTTCGACCGTCAGCGCGTTCATGGTCTGCGTCCCCCAGACCTCCGCACTGATGCCGAACTGAAAAACACCCAACATGAAAGCCGCGCTTATCCCCGCCACCATCGCCAGGATCGTCAGCGCGGGCATGCATATCACCATCGAAAATATCTTGGGGGTTACCAGGTATTTCGTGGGATTGAAGCCCATGGACTTGAGCGCGTCGACTTCTTCCTGCACCACCATCGTCGCAAGTTCCGCGGCGATGGCCGAACCACTGCGGGCCGCCACGACTATGCCGGTCATCAACGCAGCCAACTCGCGCGTAAACGCGATCGTTACTAGGTCGGCCACGTATATCTCGGCGTTGAACATCTTCAACTGCGCCGCCGACAACATCGCTATAATCAGGCCCAAGAGAACGTTGATAATCATCACGATGCCGACCGCGCGGAAGCCGATCTCGTAGCCCTCGTCCCAGACGCCCGCCCAACGCACGCCCTTTTTCTCGAAGGGCGCGATAAACGACCAGTAGATCGTTTCGACCATCAGCAAGCCGAACTGCTTTATCTCGGCAAAGGCCGCAAAGACCTTATCGCCGATGCCCTCCAGAAACCCGACGTGAGGCCTGGGCAGCGGCTTGGAACGCGCAAGCGAGGATGAAAAAAGTGAGATGAATTGGGCCGGGCCGCCGCGCGCACCCAGAACGCTCAGCGCCAGGCCACCCTTGCGGGCGTGTTCCTGAGCGCGGCACAAATAGGCGCAACCGACGCTGTCCACGACTTCCACCGCGGACAACTCGACGACGACCCTGTCGCGTTTCGCCGCGATCAAAGATTCGACCGCAGTGAAAAGTTCCCTGCCGTTATCCTCGGATAGGTCGCCAGTAACGCGCAGCAGCAGCGGGTCCCGGTTTTCGAGTTCTACGGCCATTCGGTGGCGTCTCCATGATCGACTTGCTCATAATCAATATAATACGGGCATATCGCCCCCGCTTTCTTTTTCGTCAAGGCTGCGGGGCGGCTAAAGATATTTTTTCCACGTTTTAGCGGCGGGTCGAGGCGAAATCGGGCTTCGGCGAAACGGCGGGCGTGTTTTTGCTTGAAAATCAGGGCGTATGTGATATTTTCTGGCATACTATCCCTAGATTGGAGGATACGACGTGTCAAAAATAACGTTATGCGCCATTTTGCTGGCGGTGGTATCCGTGGGTTGCTCCTACGATATGGGCAAGCGGCAGATCGTGGTCGATCGCGTATTCGAGTCCGAACCGCAACTGGTTCTCAGCGACATTACCGACGTCATGGCACGCAAAAACACCGTCGCCATCAAGGTACAGCGCTCCTACGGCGCGGACGCGACTTACCGCGAGTCGCTCCAGCCCGTGCGCGAGGTTGTGCCCTACCACTTTGGCCGTGAGATGGGCAACTTCTGCTCGGGCGTCATCAGCACCATCATGATCCCGATCTCGTTGCCCGTGTTCGCCATGTCGGGTATGCCCGCGCGAGACTACTGGAAACACCTCGGCATCACCGCCCACAACCTGAACTTCCTGCAGGCCGGTCCCGACGACCCGGCGGTGGCCTTCCGCACGCCCGCCGAGCAGCGCCCCACCGGCGAGATATTCCAGTCCGAGATAAAAACGCTCAACGAGACCTACACCGCACCGCTGGTCAACGGCCAGGTCGCCATCGAAATACTCGCCCTCGCCAGCGGCAAGACCGCAACGCTGACCGCCACGACCAACGCCAAAGGCGAATTGGTAATAGACCTCGGCGCGCTCGCCGACAAACTTGCGCTGCCCGCAGGCGAACGGGTCGTTGCGCTGAAAGTAACCGTGCGCCACGGCAACGCCTCCACCACAATCGAACTCACCGCACACACGGAGCGATA
>JAUWEX010000345.1 GCA_030607235.1 Planctomycetota bacterium
GATAGAGAAGCGTCCCGGCAGAGTCTTCGAGCGCGACCGACAGAGGCGACGACGCAAAAGCCGCTCTCTGTGCCTGACACAACTCAAGGGGGAAAAAAGAGATGCGGCTTAACTTAACGGCATTGGAACTGTTCTGAATTAAAAATCTACTAACAAATCTTGTGCGCGGATTCGCGATGTAATTTCTATTCGCAGATTACGCAGATTTTTTCTTTTGAAAAATTATGTGGCCAGCCGCCCCCTGCTGTGATTTTCCGTGGGCACATTCGTGGGGTACGGAGGCTTTTTGTCCGCTGAAAGGGACACATCCCTTCGGTGCGCAGTCCTGCAGCCTGCTTCCGAAGGAGGATGTGTCCCTTTCAGGGCGCGACCACACAGCAAGATTACAAGTTTTGCAAGTGGGTGGAAGCGAAGCGCTTCTGTCGCCGAAGCACGGCGGCAGACAGCGAGCGGGTATCGGAGAATGTGGTTGCTCCTCGCTTGGGAGCGGGCGCTGCCCGCTATTCCATGATTTGGAGCGGTTTGTTTGCGCTTGCTTGTTTGCGTTTGTGTTCGGAGATGAGGTGGTAGGCCATCCCGCCCAAAATCAGCGCGCCCGCGAGAACGAAGAGTTCGTTTTGCCGCTCGTGCAAAATCACCAGCGCAAGCACCGCCGTCAGGACCGGCTCGATGAGCGACGAGAGGTTGACGGTAAAGGCGGTGTAGTGTTTCATCGCCCAGTTCAGCATCGTGTGGCCCATCAACTGCGGCACCAGCACTATCAGGGCCATGAAAATCCACTGCTCGTAAGCGTAGTCGCCCAGTTTGCCGGCGGTGAAGAAAAAACTCGGCGCAAGCGCCAGCCCCGCGACGAGGTAGATCGACGCGGCGTAGGTCATGATGTGGAGTTTGCGGCGCAGCACCCGCGCGGAGCACAGGATCGACGCCATCGTTATCGCGCCGACCAGCGCAAGGAGCGTGCCCGCGAAGTTTCCGAATTCCACCAGGTTACCCAGGCCGATGATCGCGATCCCCGCCAGCGCCAGCGCCAGCGCGATCACACCGCTGACGGCGAAGCGCTCCTTGAGGAAGAAGTGTGCTACGATGCCCGCGAAGACCGGCTGCGCGCCGAAGATCATCATCGCGCTGCCGACCCGCATCGTCTGCGCGGCGGTAACCCACGAGACGAAATGCAGCGCCATGATGAGGCCCGTGGCCGCCAGCAAAAGCATCTCGCGGCGCGTCAGTTTGGCGAGGTCGCCGCGCATGTGTTTCAGCGCGAACGGCAGCAAAATCAGGCCGCCGGCCAGCGTACGCAGGGCGCTGATGAGGAACGGGTTCATTCCGCAGAGTTTTATCAGCACGCCCGCGAACGAGACCGCCAGCAGTCCCGTCGCCAGCCCGACAGGCGGCGCGGCTTTGGATGGTTTTGCGGGCGGTGTCATATTTTTTCGCGTGGGATTTGTCGCAGAGCCATTATTGCGACCGTTTTTGGTGGTTCGCCTGCATTTTTTTGAGGTCGGCCTCGGTGGGGCGCAGGTAGGTCGGGGTGAAGGCGAGCGGGTCCTCGAAGCGGCCCTCAAGTGCGGCCTTCAGTCCCAGCGCGCAGACGTGTTTCGCTTTCGGCCACCAGTACCGCTCGGCCCCGACGATGAGGTTGCTCTGCGCGAAGACCTCCGGGAATCGCGCGAGTCCGCTGCCGAAGACGAACGCGCCCGCGGGGAGTTTTGCCGCGGCGTCCTGCGGTTTTTCGGCAATGAGTTCGGTCTGCCGCCGCCAGCCGTCCGCGTCGCGGGCGTAGACGCAGGTGTAGACGTCGCCGCGTCTGGCGTCGAGAATAGGTGCTGCTGTGTCGTATTTTTTGGGCACGCCCAGCACCATCGCGTCGAGCGTGTTGACCGCGGCGAGGCGCGCGCCGGTGAAGTGGCAGAACGTCTTGGCGCAGGTTGCTCCGACGCGCACGCCGGTGTAGGAACCCGGCCCGGCGGAGACCGCAACGACGGCGACTTCGGCGGGCACGATTTCGTTTTTCGCCAGGAGGCGCGAGACCGCGGGCACGAGCGCCTTGCCGTGGATCATGCCGCTACGGAAGGCGGTTTGCGCGATGAGTCTTTCGCCGTCGCAGAGCGCGACGCCG
>JAUWEX010000246.1 GCA_030607235.1 Planctomycetota bacterium
CCTTGCCTGTGCCGCTTTCGCCGGTTATCAGCACCGTCGCCGTCGTCGACGCGGCCTTGTCGATGAAGCCGAAGACCTTGCCCATCGCCTTGGAGCCGCTGATGATGCCGTGCGCCGCCATCGAGTCGTCGTAGGCCGAAGGCATGCCTGCGCGCCTGCTGTGGAGTTTGTGCAGCACACGCCCCACCGCGCCGAACAATTCGTCGTCGGTAAACGGCTTGGGCAGGTATTCGTCGGCGCCGATCTTGACCGCCTCGACCGCGCCCTCGACCGTGGCGAAGCCGGTAATCATCATCACCTCAGTATCGGTGAAGTTTTCCCGCACGTGCCTGACCAGGTCCAGCCCGCTGACCTTGGGCATCTTCATATCGGTAATCACCAAATCGACCGGAGTCGAGTCGAGCAGGCCGATCGCCTCGGCCACGTCGCCAGCCGTGTATACGACGTAGCCCTGCGAGACAAGGTTTCTGCGAATGACCTCAAGGGTGCCCGGCTCGTCGTCGACGACGAGTATCCTGTCCTTTGCGTTATCCGAAGACATCATTGCGCCTCTTTGGGATGTGATTGCGGAAATTCGACTTCGACCCGGGTGCCTTCGCCGGGAGCGCTGTCCACACTTATTTTGCCGCCATGCGACATGACGATTCCGTGAACAACGCTCATCCCCAGGCCCGTCCCCTTTCCGACGTCCTTGGTCGTAAAGAAGGGGATAAAAATTTTCTTGCGCACTTCTTCGCTCATGCCCTCGCCATTGTCCTCGACGACAAGCGCGACCCGTTTCCGCGCCCTGCGCGTACACATCCGCAGCCGCCCGCCGTTGGGCATAGCGTGGATCGCGTTCACGGCGAGGTTGACCAGCACCTGCTTGATCTGAACGGGGTCCGCCGAAATCAGCGGCAAATTCGGCGCAAGGTCCTTGACCAGTTCAATCCCCTTGCGGCCGCACTGCGACTCGAAAAACAGAATCTCCTCCGCGACGACTCTGTTCAAATCCAGATCGCCGATCGTCTGTGGCACGTCGCGCGTGAAAATCAACAGTTTTTTCACGATGTTGCGGGCGTTTAGCGAAGCGTTGATTATCCGGTCGAGGTCTTCGTCCACTTGCTGCGACAGGTTGTCGGCCTTGGAGGCGAGTTGCGCGAATCCGAGTATCCTGCTAAGCGGATCGTTCAGTTCGTGCGCGATCCCCGCCGCAAACTGCCCCACCGTCGCAAGGCGGTCGGCGTGGCGGAGCTGTTCCTGCAAGAGCGCCTGCTGTTCGTCCGCGCGACGGGTCTCGACGATACTGCCGATTTCCTTGGCGACCGCGTCGAGCAGACTGCGCTCCTCCGACAGAAACAGCCCCTCGCCCTCGTCCAGCCCCTCAGCGGAATAAAACACCTCCACCATGCCGATCTTTTCGTCCTTAATCGCAATATCGGATGCCAGGCGAAATTCGCTCTCTTTGAAACCCTCGGCCACGTATTCCCGCCCGTGCAGAACGATCCGCGCCGAAGCGAGTTCGGAGTGCTGCATCGCCGACGGCAGAATCCGCACGATGCCCTGGAGTATCTCGTCGGTCGAGGTGTCGGGCTTTTCCACTATCCGCGAGATTTCATAAATGCACGTCAGTTCCTTGAGCCTCTCGCGCAGCGCGTACTGCGAGCGCCTGCACGAAGCCGCCACACCGAACGTCTGCGCGACGCCCTCGTAAAATTCGATGTCCTGGCGCGTGAAATAATACCGCTCCAGTTTTTTCATTATCATCAGCCCGAAATTGCCCTCGTCGATGACGAACGGGATTATCGCCAGCGTCTTGTAATCGCCGTCCAGCGATATCTCACGGACCCTGTCGTCGCCGAGATTTATCTTCTGCGGGATGCTCACGTCGCCCGTCCAGTAACTGCCGTTGCGCGTGAAAAAATACTGTGACGGATCGAACTGGCCGCTGTAAATATAACCGCACAGCCACTCGTAATCGGAAATTTTGCTGTCGGCCAGCATCGCCTCGCGCTGCGCCGCGGAGATGATCTCAATCTTGGTCGAGGCCTTCGGCAGGATGCCGAACCCGCAACGGTAATAGTTGTCGCCCTGGCGCGTGCGCAGTTCGATAGCCTCGCAGCCGGAAAAATCGAGCAGCAAACTGGCGGAGTCTTTCATGAAACCGAATCGCGAAACGTCGCGGTATGCACAGCGGAGGACTCTTCGGGAAAGTACGGGGAAATTCTGTGACAGTTCGCAACTAAGCGGTTTGAAGTCTAATCGTCTGGATGTACGTTTGTCCATGTTACGTATACTGCCGTTGGATGTCTATACGATCAGCAGTATATGCAAGCGCCGGCCAAACGTCAAGAAGCCGGTCGCGCAATCCGCAACGCCTCGAGCGGCATCGCACAAACTACACCGGCATCCGATAAAATTTGTCGGAAGAAATGTCCAGGGAGTGCGTCTTGACCATTTCCATGCAGCGCAGGATGTCTATCAATTGCTCGTTGTCAATCATGCCCTTTTCGAGCATAACCATACCGAGAAGTTTTTTCTCGCCGCGCCTGACCATTTGTTTCTGTATTTCCAGCGCCTTTTCGAGATGGGCGGGATTGATGTGCCCGCACCTGATGGCGACCTGACCAAAGAGTTGTCTTGGTCTCATTGCCGTTCTCCGGATCCGAGTTACTGAAATTTTCGGACTTGCCCGCTTTTCGGACAGCCCTCCACACAACCGGATAATTCACACAATGAGAATAAACGCTTAATCTTTTCGCCCCTTACACCTTAGTTCGGAAATAATCGATCGTTTTCTTTAGCCCTTCCTGCCGCGGCACTTTGGGCTGCCAGTCCAGCCGCTCCATCGCGCGGGTGATGTCGGGCCGCCGCACCTTGGGGTCGTCCACCGGCAGTTCCTGAAAAACAAGTTTGCTCTTGGAGCCGATGTGCTCGATTATCTCCTCGGCGACTTCCTTTATAGTAATCTCGTTGGGATTGCCGATGTTGATCGGCTCGTGTTCTTCGCTGTTGAGGAGGCGATAGATACCCTCGACAAGATCGGTAACGAAACAGAAACTGC
>JAUWEX010000370.1 GCA_030607235.1 Planctomycetota bacterium
GCTTGCCTCCAGGCGCTGCCTGGCTGTGGTGAAAGACAAAATCTTAAATTGCTTTATGCGAAAAAGACGAAGTAGATGAGTGCCGCAGCCACGGCCGCCGCAATTGCCGCAAGAATCAGGCGATGGGTTGCGGAGGCGAAAAGGGCCTTTCCCGGTACCGCGAGGCTCCGACCGCATTGGGGGCAGAGCCGAAGGTGTCCGCGCGGTGGAATTTCAAAGCCACACGAACATCGGATGCCGGTTACGGATTTGTCGCGGGGATAGGGGATGATGATTCCAGATTTGCATTTCGGACAATAGCCCTTGTGCCCCGCGGAACATATCGGGGCCGTGATATGTTTACCGCAGGGGCACTCGAACGTAATTGTAGGCGGCATGTCGTTGTTGTCGGTTATACTTCCACTCGTAGCAAGGGCCGCCGCCTTGTTTTTCGATTGATTGAATCTGCCAATCATGGTTCACGGTATATCTAGCAAGATTTGTGCCGCCAAACGTTGGGAACGGGGAGTTTTTATCCTCTTTTGCGAAAAGACGTTATGATTCGGTCCGCGAGGCATTTGAACGCCGGAAAGTAAAGCGGATTTTACGATTAGCATCATGGCTTTACATTTTTGTGGCGGTGCAGTACAGTAGCGCCGGCCGCGTTTTGCGAAAAGGCAGCGATTTTAGACGGAGGTTCGCGTGATACGCACCAGAGAAATGCTCGAAGAATACGAGGCGAAGTTCCTTGCGCCCTATGCGGTCCTCAGCCGAGAATCTGTCGGTCGCGAGCATCCCGAACCGCTGCCGCGGTATCGGACGAACTTTCAGCGCGACTGGAACCGCATCGCCCACACCGCTGCCTTTCGCCGCCTGAAATTCAAGACGCAGGTCTTTCCCTTCGGCCAGGCCGACGACGCCTCGCGCGACCGCCTGACGCATTCGCTTGAAACGGTGCAGATTGCGACGACGATCGCCCGTTCGTTGGGGATCAACGAGGACTTGACCCACTGCATCGCGATGGCCCACGACATCGGCCACCCCCCCCTCGGCCACGCGGTTGAGGCGGTGCTGAGAAATCTCGTGGAGCATTTCGACCACAACGTGCACGGGCTGAAAATCCTCAGGTATCTTGAAAAGCGCTACGAGGATTTCGACGGCCTGAACCTCAGCATCGAGGTGCTTGAGGGGCTGCAAAAACACGAGACGGTTTACGATTCTCGTTCAGGTGCGGACGAGTTTTTTCCCGGCAAGTCCCCGACGCTCGAAGCGCAGGTGGTCAACGCCGCGGACGCGATAGCGTTTCGTACGCACGATCTTGAAGATGCCCTGCGGCTGCACGTGTTTCGGCTGGAGGAGGTTGACGAGGCGGGGCTTGAGTTATGGCGCAGGACGGGCGAGCGCGTCGAGAAGATGAGCCAGCGCGTCAGGGCCGTCCAGCGCACGCGCGCCCTGATAGATATGATGATAACCGATGTGTTGCAGGAAACGCAGCGGCGGCTGGAGCGAAATTCGATCGAAACGCTGGCGGATGTGCGCGAATGTGAGGAGCCGTTGGTTGCGTTCAGCGCGGAGATGCACGAACACGCCGCGGCGCTCGGTGAGTTTCTCATGGAGAATTTTTATAACAACTTTCGTATCGTGCGGATGATCAACAAGGGCAAGCGCATCATCGAAGATCTCTTCCACGTGTATAACGATCATCCGGAAATCCTGCCGCCGGGAGTGCGAGCCGAAATCGCCCGCGGGAAAGAGCCGCAGGCGCGGGTGATCGCGGATTACATCGCCGGGATGTCGGATCGTTTTGCGATAGACGAGCACAGGAAAATTTTCAGCATCGAGCACAGGGCCTGATGCGTTTTGATACAGGAGAAGGCAAGTGACGATAACAAAAGTAACGGTAACCCAGGACTGCGTGGCGTGCGGGATGTGCCAGAACATTTGCCCTGATGTTTTCGACATC
>JAUWEX010000020.1 GCA_030607235.1 Planctomycetota bacterium
AAACCGTGCGCTAGCACGTAAACGACGTTGCGCGAGCTGAACCACCTGGGATTGCGCCGCCCCACGATTGCCACCGGTCAAACTCCGGAGAATCCCATTCCGGGATCGTTGGTGTATAGTACCCATCCCGCGACTCGGTGCAATGCCCGTGTCCGGAAACCCGGTATGCACCCAGGGGGTCCGGGTCTCCGCAGAGACTCGTCATGGCCCCGGGATTTTCACGCCGCGCTGGCGGGCGATCGTTTCCGCTTTCTCGTACCCGGCGTCGGCGTGGCGGATGATGCCGGTGGCTGGGTCGGCTGTCAAGACCCGCTCGAGCCGGACGGCAGCTTCTTTCGTACCGTCAGCGACGATGACCTGGCCGGCGTGGAGGGCGTAGCCGATGCCGACGCCGCCGCCGTGGTGATACGAAACCCACGTCGCGCCGGAGGCGGTGTTGAGCATGGCATTGAGGATCGGCCAGTCGGCGATGGCGTCGCTGCCGTCGCGCATGGCTTCGGTCTCGCGGTTGGGCGAGGTGACCGAGCCGCAGTCGAGGTGATCGCGGCCGATGACGATCGGCGCCTTGAGTTGTTTCTTCGCGACCATCTCGTTCAATTTCGCGCCAAACAGCGCGCGCTCGCCGTAGCCCAGCCAGCAGATGCGGCAGGGCAGGCCCTGAAAACGAACCTTCTCGCGGGCGAGGTCTATCCAGCGGACAAGCGCCTTGTCTTTGGGGAAGAGTTTCTTGACCAGTTTGTCCGTTTTGTAAATATCTTCGGGGTCGCCCGAAAGCGCGGCCCATCGGAAGGGCCCCTTGCCTTCGCAGAAGAGCGGGCGGATGTATTCGGGCACGAAACCCGGAATCTCGAAGGCGTCCTCGATACCGCCGGAGAGGGCCTGTGCGCGGATATTGTTGCCGTAATCGAAGGTAACCGCGCCCTGTCGCTTGAGCATCAGCATCGCGTTGAGGTGCTTGGCCACCGACTTGCGCGCGAGATCGACGTACTGCTCGGGGTCTTTTTTGCGCAGCGCCCTTGCCTTCCTGAGGCTCATCTTTTCCGGCACGTAGCCGTTGAGCAGATCGTGCGCGGAGGTCTGGTCGGTCAGGATATCGGGCACGATGTGTCGCTGGGAAAATTCGTTAATCACCTCCGCGGCGTTGCCTTCGAGCGCTATGCTCAGCGGGCGTTTTTCGGCCATCGCCTCGCGGGCCATCTTGACGGCCTGGCCGAAGGATTCGGCTTTCACGTCGAGGTAGCCGGTCGCGAGCCGTTTTTCTATTCGGGCGGGGTCGATCTCGACGCCGATAAAGACGGCGTTGTTCATCGTCGCGGCAAGCGGCTGAGCGCCGCCCATCCCGCCGAGTCCGGCCGAGAGCACCAGCCTGCCGCTGAGGTCTCCCTTGAAGTGTTTTTTCGCCGCCGCGGCGAAGGTCTCGTAAGTGCCCTGCAGGATGCCCTGCGTGCCAATGTATATCCACGAACCGGCGGTCATCTGGCCGTACATGATGAGTCCCAGCGCTTCTAGTCGCCGGAATTCGTCCCAGTTGGCCCATTCGGGCACGAGATTGCTGTTGGCTATGATAACGCGCGGTGCGTTTTCGGAAGTGCGAAACACTCCCACGGGCTTGCCGGACTGCACGAGCAGCGTTTCGTCGGGCCTGAGTTTTTTGAGCGCGGCGACGATCGCCTCGTAGCAGTTCCAGTTGCGAGCGGCCTTGCCGGTGCCACCGTAGACTATGAGGTTTTTCGGGTCTTCGGCCACCTCTGGATCGAGATTGTTCATCAGCATTCTCATGGCCGCTTCGGCGCCCCAGGTCTTGCAGGTCTTGCGCGTTCCGCGGGGCGATTTTACCATTGGGTGTTTTACGGATGTCATGGTGTCCTCGTGATTTCAGATAGATAATTCGCCGACGATGGATTCGACCGCGTTGAGGATCGCGCCGGTGTGAATGACCCTCGCGAGCAGTTCGATGTCCTTGCCGAAAACCCTGTCCGAAGTAATTTTTTCCACATGCGCCCGTATCATCGCATGGGCTGCTTCGACCCCGCGCGAGGATGTAAGCGGGCGCAAAAATTCCAGCGCCTGCGCCGCGGCTATCAGTTCGATCGCGAGAATGCTCTCCACGTTGTGCAGTATCGCGCGGCATTTCCTCGACGCCGTCGTGCCCATGCTGACGTGATCCTCGCGGTTGGCGCTGGTGGGGATGCTGTCGACCGAGGCGGGGTGCGCCAGTATCTTGTTTTCGGATACCAGGCTCGCCGCGGTAACGTGCGCCATCATCAGGCCCGAATTCAGGCCGCCCTGCTCGACGAGAAACGCCGGCAGGCCGCTGATGTCGGGGTTGACCATGTGTTCGGTCCTGCGTTCGGATATCGAGCCGAGCGTCGCGGCGGATATTCCGAGAAAATCCATCGCGAAGGAAATGGGCTGGCCGTGAAAGTTGCCGCCGGAAATCACCAGTTTCTCTTTCGGAAAAACGAGGGGGTTGTCAGTGGAGGAGTTCATCTCGGTGGTGATCGCTCGTGCGGCGTAGTGGTAAGCGTCCTTTACCGCGCCGTGGACCTGCGGCACGCATCGCATACTGTATGCGTCCTGTACCTTTTTGCAGCCCCTGTGCGACGCAGCGATCTGGCTCTTGACGGTCAGTTTGCGCATGTTGCCGGCCGTCGCGCGCTGTCCAGCGTGCGGGCGCTGGCGGTGAATGATGTCGCGGTATGCGGTGGAAGTCCCGCGCAGGCCGTCGAGGGTCATGGCCGCGGCGAGGTCGGCGTGCTTGAGGATGTTGCGCGCGTGGATACAGTTGATCACGCCGATTGCGGTCATGACATGCGTGCCGTTAATCAATCCCAGGCCGTCTTTGTAAGTCAGGCGAATTGGCTTGATACCCGCTTTATCCATGGCCTCTCCGCCGGGTATCCTGTGCTTGTTTTGCAGTACCTCGCCCTCGCCTATCAGCACCAGCGCGATGTGCGCCAGAGGCGCAAGGTCTCCGCTGGCTCCAACGGAGCCTTGCTGCGGCACGACGGGTATGACGTTTTTCTCAAGCATCTTGAGAATCGTCTTAATCACTTTAGGAGAAACGCCGGCGCACCCGCGGACAAGCGTGTTGGCCAGTATGAGCATGGTGGCGCGGACTTCGTCGGGATCGAGCGGGTCGCCCACGCCGCAGGCGTGGCTGCGCAGGAGGTTGCGCTGAAGACGGCTCATTTCCTCAAGGTTGATAGGTACGTCAATGAGACGACCAAAGCCCGTGTTGACCCCGTATATCACGCGGTCGTTGCTTATGAGGTCTTTGAGATAGTTGTACGATTCGTTGATTTTTTCCATAGCCGTATCGGCTATGGCGAGTGTCGTCGAGGGTGTCGCCAGAAACCGCTCGACCGTGTCGATCGTCAGTGAGTTTCCGTCAAGAATGAGTTTAGGCATGATTTATCCGTTTCTTCTTCGAAAAATTTACGGTGCAGGGTTTTTACGGCAGTTTCGGCATCTTCGTCGCTGACCAGAAACGCCAGGTTTATGCGCGTGGCGCCCTGTGAGATCATGCGAACGTTGACGCCTTCGTCCGCCAGGGCGGTAAACACTCCGGCGGCCGCGTTGTGCGATTTCGAAATTCCCTCGCCGACTATGCTGATGATCGACATGTTTTCGGTTACCGTTACATCGGCGAACTGCGAGAGTTCGCGCACGGCGGCGGGGATGTTTTTTATCGTATCGGTCGTCAGCGAGACGCTCACCTCGCTCGTGGCAATCATATCGATAACGATTCGATAGCGATTGAAGGTCTCGAAGAGATGGGCCATGAAACCGTGTTGCAGCAGCATCCGCGTGGAGACCACGTCGATAAGCGTAAGGTGTTTTTTGTGCGCGATGGCTTTGACGACTCCGCAATCCCTTTCGCATTCGCTCAGGACTATCGTTCCCGGGGATGAAGGCTTGTAGGTGTTGAGGACGCGAATGGGAATTTTCTTCTTGACGGCGGGGATCATCGTGTTGGGATGAATTATCTGCGCGCCGTAATAGGCCAGTTCGCTGGCCTCGCTGAAGGAAAGTTCCGTCAACGGTCGCGCCTGTTCGACCACCCGCGGGTCGGCGGTCATCACGCCGTCGACGTCGGTCCACAACTGAACCTCATCGGCGCCGATAGCGGCGGCGAATATCGAAGCGGTGTAATCGCTGCCGTTTCGCCCCAGCGTCGTTACGTCGCCATCGAGGCTCATGGCTATGTAGCCGGTAACGACGGCGACCGTCTCGCCGAGGCCGGCAACCGCCTCGGCTATGGCCTTGTCGCTTTCGGGCAGGGGAGTGGCCTGAGCGAATGCGTCATCGGTCATCAGCCCCAGATCGTAGGCGTTGTAGGCCGTGGCGGGCAGGCCGCACTTGATCAGGTGCGCGGCGACTATCTTGCTCGATATTTTCTCGCCGAAGGAGACCACGTAGTCCAGGCTGCGGGGCGTGAGTTCCTTAACGTAGGAGATGCCCTTGAGCAGTTCCTCGAGTTCGATTACGTCGTCCCTGATAAGTTCCTCGTCGAGTTCGAGGCCGTAGATCAGTTTGCGGTGCAGGGCCAGAAAATCGTCCGTGCTGTATTTGCCGAGAACCGCACCGCGCGCCAGTTCGAACAGCAAATCCGTGGCACCGCAGTGGGCCGAGACAACCACGAGCGGGCGCTTTTGCAGGTTGGCCCTGATTACTTCGGCTACGTTTTTTATCGTCGCGGGGCTAGCCAGAGAACTCCCGCCGAACTTCATTACTATCATTTTCCACCTATCAAGCGCGATGTTAAAGGAAAATCCAGTATAGCAAAATAGGGCCTTATAACAAGAAAAAGTTAATGCGGGTTACGGGAGTTTTTTGCGGAAAAACGGGGGAAATCTCCGAAAAGATTTCCCCGCCCCGCGGGTTTGGCTATGTTGATGCGGCTATTCCTGCGGCGCTATCGCCAACACGAGGTCTGTCTTGGCGATGTTGCCTTCACCATCGTCTTGTTTGTAGAACTTGATGAAATTCAACAGGTAGTAACAGCCGACTTCGCGGCCGAATTTTATCTTCGCGGTTGTCTTTTCCTTGCCATCCTGCCGCAGGACTATCGACCCGCTGATTTCGACATATTGATGCTCCACGTCTTCGTGGTCGCGCCAGGTCTTGACACTGTCGACAATCGACTTGAAGTAGTAATCATAGTTGTCGTCAAGCCGGTATTCGGCGGGGGTCTTGCTGCTTAGTTCGAGCACGCCGTCTTTGACTACGCGGAAGAAGGTGTAGCCTTTTTTCGCCGCGAGTTTTTCGAGTTCCTGCCTGAGCGCCGCGCTGAAGGTTCCCTTCCACGTTATTTCCGTTTCGTTTTCGACGGCCTTCGCTTCAATCGAAGCAAAGTGGACTTTCTGTTTTACCTCAGCCGCTTCCTCCTCGTCGGCGTCCAGCCCCGGCCCCCCGGAAACCAGCGCAAAGGAAAGTACCAGAAGCAGGGGGATTACAAACAGTTTGAAATCACGCATGGATCGCTCCTTGTCGATTAATTGTTTCCTCCGCCGGAGGCGTCTCTCGGCAAAGAAGATTCGTCTGGTGGAAATTCCGGAATCTCGTCGTAGCCATCGGCCTCAAGATCGTTGCGGTCGCCGATCTCGTCGATCTTGCCGTCTTCGGCGGGGCTATACATGTATCCCGCGCCGGCGGAGATCCGTGAAGTCCTCATGTTTTCGGCGGCGGTAATCTCGGGAACGCCGGAGTCGCCGGACGATTTCAGGTAGCCCCGTCCCGCCGCAAGATATTGAACGTCCCGTACGTCACCGGTCAGGGCGATTTCGTGAACGGGATATTGCCCGCCGATATCGAGTTCCGAGTAAAGATACCCCTCTGAAATCGCCACAACATCGGCTTTTTTTTCTGGAGGGCTCCGCAGAGGGGACGGCGCAAGATAGAAATACGCCGCAACAACCGCGACAACCAGCACCGCCGCCGCAAAGGTCCCCAGCGCCCGCCGCAGCCGTACCCGCTGGATTTTGCCCGGCGCGGCTATCCCATCCAGCAACGTCCTGCGCTCGATATCGAGCCACACCCTGTCCCACTCCTCATCCGAGACATCGGGGGGCCTGATAGCGTCCGCGGGCAAGCCGATACCTTCGTCACCGGCAATGCCGAGCGCTTCGGAGCGGAGCCGCCAGACCTCGGCGTCGATTTCGGGCGCGGCAAGGGCAAGCATAAGGCCGTCGGCGAAGTTGCCTACCTCGAATTCGGCGCGGCATTCGGCGCAGGATTCAAGATGGTTCGAGAGGGCGATAGCGTCTTCGTCGCCCAGGCTGCCTTCGAAGCCTCTGTTAATCAGTTGCCGGTATTTATCGCAGTCGCTCATGTGTACTCATCTATTTCGTGTATATCAGCAGTTCTTCCTGCAAAATCTTTCGTGCGTAATGCAGGCGCGACATCACGGTGCCGATCGGACTGCCGACGATCTCGGCAATCTCCTTGTACGAAAAATCCTGCATGGCGTAAAGCGAGAAGACGGCTCTGTGGTCCTCGCTCAATTTTTCTATCGCGTGTTGCATCGCCTCGCGCATTTCGCGCAACTCGATATTGCGGAGCGGATTGTCCGCGACGAGTTTTCGCGCGGCATCGAGTCGGCTCTCGTCAAAAATCACCTCGTCGAAACTGACCCTGGCGGCCCGGCCTTTTTTACGCAGGCTGTCAATTGAGGTGTTTATCGCGATCTGGCACAGCCACGTGTAAAACTTCGCGCCTTCCCTGAAGGTGGCTATCGAGCGCAGTACCTTGAGAAAGGTCTCCGAGGTCAGGTCGAGCGCTTCTTCGCGGTTGTAGACGATCCGGTAGCACACGTGATATATCCGCTCGCGGTACTTGACGAACAACGGCTCAAGGGCGGCGGTCCGGCCCTCCCGGAGCCTTTTTACGTGAATATCGTCCTGATTTTTCTCGGGATTCAAGAATCGGTCTCGTCAATTATTGTACGCTTGCGGTAAAAATATATTCATACCATCGGCGTACAAGTGTGTCAAAGAAATTACCCCGGGCGGTAACGAGAGCATAAAAAAACGGGACGCGCATGGCGTCCCGTCTTGTTCGGTTAATGTTTCAAGCGATTCCGAGAGGATTTTAGTCCTCGTCCTTCGGAGACTTGCCGCTTTTCGGGCGGTCTTCATCACCTTTACCTTTGGGGCCGTCGTGCCGCATACCGCGCCAGTGTTTGCGGAAGATATTCGGCAACAGCACCTTATTGTAATGAGCGTCGATGATCTGAGCGCGCATGTTCTTTGTGATATTGGTCACGTTTTCCCTATGAGTGATTTTCTCGTCGAAGGCCTTGCCGGCGATCTTCTTGAGAGCGTCTTTGTTCTTCTCGGCGAATTTGTCGGCGAGTTCTTTGGCTTCCTTGAAGATTTTTTTCAATTTACCCTTGTCCATTTTGCGAAATTTTTCGCACTGTTTTTTCATTTCCTTGCGCATCTTTTTCATTTCTTCTGCGCTGGGTTTCTCGCCGTCTTTCTCCTTTGGTTCGCAGTCTTTTTCTAGGAACTTGGGAGGGTCAACGTTGGGGAAGTGCTTCTTCCACAGCGCGAGAATTTCCTTGCGAAGTTCGGCGCGAAGTTCCTTGCCTTCGGCCATGATTTCCTTCATCGCCTTTCGATGGCGTTCTTTCTCGGCCTTGAATTCCTCGGAATTTACCAAGGGGAACTTCTCGGGGTTCTCCTCGATGAATTCTCTGATTTTTTTCACCTTTTCGCGGACAGGGCCGTCGGGACCTTTGGCATCCGCGGCCACCCAGGCGACGCCAAGCACCACAAAGGCCAGTAAAAATGCGATTCCGATTCTTTTCATGGTATTCTCCTGTGCTGTTAAAGACAATGTGAAATAGATTACACTAGAATAAACACGAAAAATCAGTCCTGGTTCCGCGGAAAATCGAAAAAATTCCGTTCCCGCGGCAAAATCGCAGAATCCGGCCAAAATCAGTTATGGCTACGTTTCCAGGATAAAGGTTACCTTCATGCGTACGCGGTATTCTTTTATTTCGTTTTTTTCCACCACCACGTTGTGGCTGACTATCTCGATATCCGTTATCCCGCGCAGGGTGTTTTTGGCGCGGGTGAAGCCCTCCTGCAGGGCCTCGTGAAAACCTTTGGGCGAACTGGCGGTGAGTTCGGTTACTCTTGCGACAGCCATGAGCGCTCTCCTGAAAAAAAGATACCGTCCTGTGTTTATTCTTCCGCTCTGTACTCTATCGATTTGACGATCTTGTTGTCGCCTTCGTATTTTATGATGATCGTTACCGAGCGGAACATGAAATTAAATGTGTATTCAACTTCATCCTCTCCTTTGGGCGTAATGGTGGGAGTCGGACCCTTGTCGCCCTTAAATAACTTCTCCACCTCGGCCTTTGTCGCCGTACCGACCTTGAATTCCCTCTGGCACAGATTGAAGGGGTAACTTACCTCGTCTACGTTGATGTTGCGAAGGGACTCGCCATCTTTGAATTTGTCCCGGTAGTCTGCAATGCTTTGCATCACGACCAATTGCACTCGCGCGTTATTGACCGTCTGCTCCGCGTCCGCTTTGACCTTGTCGATCTTGTTCTGGAAGACCAGAAAACCGACCACGATGCCGACGACGAGCACGGCGTTTACTATCAGCGAGACGAGCAGCACCTTGGACATCCCTTGTTTGACGGGCGGAACGTCTGGGGCCTCTGCGGGAACAGGATTGTCTGATTCATACATGATATTCTCCTGAAAAGCGTACGCATCGAAATGCGGGGAAATTCGGTTTACTTGTCGTTCTTTTTAAACCTTTTGGTAATCTTTTTCAAGAGGCGCTTTCGGAAGCGGCGGTCGGTGAAGTTTCCACCCAGGCCCGCGACGAAATCCAGCGCCATCTGCGTCGAGCCGAGCCGGCGCACCATCGGGTGCAGCGTCATTTTGCGGATAATGTTCCAGATGTGGCTCGGGGTGTAGAATCGCATGTAAATCTGGTGCTGGATGTTGCGCAGGTCGTTGAGGCTGACCATATCGGAGTACACGTAGTGCCTGCGGCCCGGGTGGATGTGGTAGCGGGGGGTGTTTTCGACGATCTCGGCGAACTCGGTGCCGGGGTAGGCGTAGAGTTTGTTCGGCGAAATCAGGTCGACACCCAGCCGCCGCGCGTACTGCGAGATAGAGCGCATCTCGGCAGGCGTTTCGGTGATGTTGCCTATCATAAAATTGCCTAGCGTAATTATTCGCGTCCCGCGCAGCGCCGCGAAGCCCTTTTCGACCACGCGCTGGTTAAAGCCCTTGCGCAGGGTCTTGAGTATGCGGTCCTGCGGCGATTCGAGGCCGATGAGGAACATGAAGAATCCGGCCTTTTCCATCTTCTTGACCAGATACGGCCTCGCGGCGATCGAACTGATGCGTATCTCGAGGATGAAGAGTTTCCTGATGCCGCGCTCGATAATCAGGTCGCAGATTTTTTCGACGCGGTTGAGATTGCCCGCGAAATTGGCGTCGGCGATGTAAATGCGCT
Source organism: Planctomycetota bacterium (assembly GCA_030607235.1). Lineage (GTDB taxonomy): Bacteria > Planctomycetota > B129-G9 > B129-G9 > B129-G9 > JAUWEX01. The sequence continues at coordinate 9,496 of JAUWEX010000020.1, forward strand.
CCTGCGGGATCGACTCGAACTCGTCCACGACCGACTCGGCCGTGCGCGGGATCCAGGGCTGGATGTCGCCGTAGATGTTTTCGCGCCACTTACAGAAGCGGCACTTCTGCGGGCAGCCGATGCTCGTCAGGACGCTGTCGCCGGGGCTGTTGAGGCTGGGGTAGGTATAGCGGCGGCGCGAGCGGTCGATGTTGAAGTTCTCCACCGAGAGATGCGTCTTGACCTCGCCGCGCACGACCCCGCCGTTTTTGCGGTAGATCACGCTGTCGAGACCCTCCGGCGAGCCGTTGATCGCGATCCGGCGCATCGTCTCCTCGCCGTAACCCAGCACGAAAAAATCGATTTCGGGAAACTCGTCGATGACGCTATTCGGCTCGCGCGTAACGAACAGGCCGCCGGCGCTGATTGTCGTATCGCAGGGCAGGCCGGCCTTTTCGAGCATATCCGGCAGGGAGTGGATCATCGCGGTTACGTGCCCGTCAAGGCCCCAGTTGATGCTGATGCAAACCAGGTCGGGCCGGAACTGCGCGACGAGGTCTTCGAGCGGCTCGTCCTCGACCCGCAGGTCGACCACCATCCAATCCTCTACGAGGTCTCGCATCGCCGTCGCCACGACCTCCAGGCCGAGCGGCGGGATCATCATCACGCGGTTGTAGAGAAACTCGGATTTCTTGCCCTTGCCGTAGGGGTAGATATACAGGACGCGTTTCCAGCGGCTCTTCACCGGCATGGCTCTCTCGTTTGCAGGATTAGACTGGTGGGCGAGGGGGGATTCGAACCCCCACGGGCTTGCGCCCAAGGGATTTTAAGTCCCTAGTGTCTACCATTCCACCACTCGCCCGAAACATGCGATTGTATGCAAACGGGACCCGCGCGTTTTCCAAATTGCCAACAGGTCCCGATATAATTTCTGGAGGCGGCGGGCGGATTTGAACCGCCGAATGACGGATTTGCAATCCGTTGCCTTTCCACTTGGCTACGCCGCCGCTGGAGTCGGCTCGCGGGCGAAAGACGCAAAAAAAACCTGCACATCGCCCACAAACCAGACGAGGGATTTTATATCAGATAGGATTTTTTTCAAGCAATAGTTTGCTTTTTTCCGTCCCGCGTCAGTCGGCAGGGGACTTTGCCTTCAATTTCGCGGCGGTCTTTCGGCGCGCCGGAAATCCGGCCTGCGCAACCGCAAGCAAATACACTATTGCCGCCGTTACAATTAACCCCGCCCAACGAATAGTCCGGGTTTCTTCCATAAGATTCGTTATTCATTGTAAATACAAACTTCTTT
>JAUWEX010000235.1 GCA_030607235.1 Planctomycetota bacterium
AGCCAAGTCTTTTTTCCACCCATTACAAGACTCGCTCCTTGTTTTTTACCTTACGGCGAAAAAACGCAATCGCTTGCAACTTTACCGGTGTGCTGCAATTTTTGTATCGCTGAAAGGGACGCATCTGAAAGGGACACTTCCCTTCGCCGCGCTATCTGAAAGGGACACATCCTCCTTCGCGGAGGAAAGGGCTTTCATGCAGGATTATTGTCCTTGTGATTGAGGCATTTAGAGATTAGAACAACGCGAAGGGATGTGTCCCTTTCAGGGCACAAGATTTGTCAGTGGGTGGTAGCGCCCGGCCTCTTTTTGCCGCCAGGCAAAAAGCAGGGCGCGCCTATTGGAATGGGTGGTTACTCCAAGATTGGGAGCGGGCCCTGCCCGCCCACTTGGGTGCAGGCTCAGCCTTGCCTGTACGAGAGATCGTCAATAACACGGCAAGATTACAAGTTTTGTCAGTGGGTGGTAGCGCCCGGCCTCTTTTTGCCGTCAGGCAAAAAGCAGGGCGCGGATATCGGAGGATGTGGTTACTGCCCACTTGGGTGCAGGCTCAGCCTGCCTGTACGAGAGATCGTCAACCTTACAGCAAGATTACAAGATTTGTCAGTAGGTGGAAGCGCCCGGCCTCTTTTTGCCGCCAGGCAAAAAGCAGGGCGCGCATATTGCAATGAGTGATTCCTTCCCTATTTGCTGCGGGGCGTCCCCGCTTGCCCGGGTATCTTCATACGCCGTGCGATCTTTTCGAAACCCGGCATTGAGCGAACGATCGTGTCGTCTTCGACGCAGTACGAAATTCGGATGTGCCCCGGGCGCCCGAAACCGCTGCCCGGCACGGTCAGGATGCATTCCTTCTGCAATTCCTTTACGAACTTTACGTCATCGGGAATAGGAGTCTGCGGGAAGAGATAAAACGCGCCTTCCGGCTTGTGGAATTTGAAACCCAGTTTCTCCAGCCCCTCGCAGAGCATGTTGCGCTTGCGTTCGTATGCGGCGATGTCCACCGTGGAGTCCTGCAGCGTGCTGACGACGCGCTGCATCGTCGCCGGCGCGCTCTTGAAGCCCAGCGCGCGCGTCGTGAACGCGATCGCCTCGCGCAACTCCTCGTACTCCGCGATGCCGGGGCGCAGCGCGATGTTGCCGATGCGCTCGCCGGCCAGTCCGAGGTCCTTGGAGTGCGAGGTCATGACGATGCTGTTTTCGTAGACGTTGGAAATCTCAGGCACGCGGCAGCCGTTGTAAACTATCGCGCGGTATGGCTCGTCGGAGAGCAGATATATCTCGTGGCCGTATTCCTTTTGCTTCGCTTCGAGCAGGCGCGCCATTTCGGCCAGCATTTTTTCGTCGTAAACCCGGCCGGTAGGGTTGTTGGGGGAGTTGATTGCGACGGCCTTGGTCTTGGGGCTGAGCGCCTTTTCGAGCGCCGCGACGTCGATGCCGAATTCCCTGTCGGTATCGACCTTGACGGCCACACCGTTGGCGTTGTCGATGTAGAACAGATACTCGGCGAAGTACGGAACGAAGATCACGACCTCGTCGCCGGGGTCGAGAATCGCGGTGAGGACGGAATTGAAACCGCCCGCCGCGCCGCAGGTCATGATGATGTTGTCCATGGTGAAGGGCAGGCCCGTGCGGACCTTGTAGTGCGCCGCTATGGATCGGCGGACTTCCTCCCATCCCAGCGGGCCGGTATAGCCGTGGCAGTCGCCCTGTTCGAGGACTTCGAGCAGCCTCTGCTGAAATTCCGCCGGTGGCTCCATGATGGGGTTGCCCAGAGTGAAATCGTATACGTTTTCCGGGCCTACCTTTTTGCGCAGTTCTTCGCCTTCTTCGAACATCCGGCGAATCCAACTGCTCTTCTCCATCGAATCCGCGACCTTTTTGGCTATTGTCATTACTCCTCCGATTGCGTCGAATATCATTGCTCGCCCGACAAGGCGCATCATTCTATTTGCCGCGGCACCGACTGTCAACCCGAATAGTTCGCCGAGCCGTACGCAGGCCGCCTGATTTTACTTGCATTCAAACGTTCTCTTCGATACGATTCGCCCTGTATTTGTTTTTTTTGCTTGGCGAAATCTCCGCGAGGAGCCGAGGGAGGGCAAAAGTGAGAAGCAATCGGCGAAACACATATTTAATAATGCTGTCAGCGATTGCGTTGATGGCGATAACCGGCTGCAAGGTCGTTGACTGGGGATACGATACCGGAAAGAAAGCCTACGATCGCCTGACCATGCCTTCGCTTGAGTGGGCGGTCGCGTCGATAGTGCACCACGACCCGGACGTGCGCCGCGAAGCGCTCAACGTTATCGCCTATCGCGCCGAAAAGACCGGCGACGCTCAGTTGGTCGACATTATCGGCACCGTCCTCAACGGCGACGCCGAACGAGGCGGCAGGCCCGACCAGAGCGCACTTGTGCGCGCATCCGCGGCGATCGCGCTGGGCGAGATACGAGAGCGAAATATCGCCATCCCGCACCTGCTGCGCGCGATGGAACGCTCCGGCGAAAAACCCGTCGTAATGATCGAAGTCATCCGCGCGCTCGGCAAACTCGGCAACGGCAACTCCGACGTTCAAGCCGCCCTCATCAAGGCCATGACCGACAAGGACCGCGATGTCGACGTGCGTCGTGAGGCGGCGGTAACGATCGGTACGATCGGCGACGAGAAGGCTATTCCGGTCCTGATAGAAACGCTTGTTGCCGAAAAAGGCACCAACCTGCGCGTGGCGTTGGGCGCCTGCGAGTCGCTCCAGAAAATCACCGGCAAACCCTTCGGCCCCGAAGAGCCTGAAAACTGGCGGCTGTGGTATGCCGAAAACGCCAACGAAGAAATCGTGAAGGCCTACGTTAAAGGTCGGCTCGAACTCGCCAAACTCTGGCCCAGGCAAGGGCCGCTTTCCCAGCGGATACCCGAAAGCGTTACGCGCGTATTCAAGGCGCTGGGCGCGGAATTGCGCGACAGCGGCAAGGCGATCCTCGATACCGGAAAAACGGTTGCCAAGATTCCCATCGGCGCGGCCAGGCTGATTGTGGGCAAGCCCATCAAGGGCGTGAAGAAGGTCCTGCCGAAGCGAAAACAGGAAATGAAAGAAGAGGAAAAAATCGAAGAAGAAACCGTTGAAGAGGGCGACGACGAGCCGGGCTTCCTGACTAAGGCCGGTCGCGTGGCCGCTGCGCCGTTTGTCTTCGTGGGCAAGG
>JAUWEX010000057.1 GCA_030607235.1 Planctomycetota bacterium
CCCATACGCGCACGCACGAGGCGTGGGGGTGGAATCTGTCGAAAGTCTTTCTTGTTTTTTCATTGTCGATTACGGTGTCGTCGCCTGCCAGAAACAGCGCCGTCGGCACGCGCACGCCGTCGGCGTTTTGCTTGATGAAGGCGTCCATCTTCAAATTTTCGAGGATGAAGCCCGCGGTGATCCGGCGCAGGCGCAACGGATCGCGGTGGATGTAGTCCAGCGCTTCGGGCCGCGAGGTGAACTGCTCGTCGGCGATGGGCGTGGGGTAGTCTTTGGCGCGGTTGATGAGTATCGATTTCGCGAGGCCGATTTTCCGCGGCAGCGAATAGGTGGCCCGGGGCGCGAGGCCGGGAGCGATGAGGGTGAGCGAGTCGACGAGGTGCTGGCGGCGTATGGTGAAGTAGGTGGCGAATTTTCCGCCCCACGAGTGGCCGACGAGGTGGATTTTTTGGTGGGAGCGGCGTCTCTCGGCGATGAATAGCGCGAGGTCGTCGACGAATTGCTGGTACGATTTGCAGTCGCCGCGCCGGTTTTCGTTCAGGCCGGAGCCGCGCCTGTCCCACAGATACACCGCGTAACCGCGGGCCGCAAGGGAATCCGCCGTGTCGCCGAACCACCCGCCGTGGCTCTCCAGCCCGTTGAGGTATATCACGGCTTCGCGTGCGTTGCTGTCGCCGAAGAACCGGTATTTCAACCGCTCGCCGTCGCTTGAGTTCGCGGTGAATATCGCGCCTGGTTTATCGAGCATCTCCGGCCCCTGTCGAATGTTCTTGCATTTTCGCCTGAAAGTTAGCAGAATTGCGTGACCTGTCAAGCGTTATTTGACGATACAAAAGTTGTGCCTACATTTGACGATAACGGTTTTCCAAAACATGACGAATGACCATGTGCTGCTAATCTGGTGCGGGCTGATGGGCCTGACCGTCGGGAGTTTCCTGAACGTGGTGGTCTACCGGCTGCCGCGCAAATGCATGTCGATATGCGGCGCGCGCTCGGCGTGTCCGAAGTGCCGGAAGATGATCCCGTGGTACGACAATATCCCGGTGGTCAGTTACCTTTTGCTCCGTGGCAGGTGCAGCAATTGCCGCGCGCCTATTTCGCCGCGCTACATGCTGGTGGAATTGCTGACCGGCGCGCTGTTCGTTGCGCTGGGCTGGAAGTATCTCGTCGACTGGACCGGCGGCGGATTCGTGGCCGAGACCTGGCCGCTGTTTGCGATTTACGCGGTCTACGTCAGCGCCCTGATCGCGTGTACCTTCATCGATGTCGACCTGCGGATTATTCCTAACGAGATTTCGCTCGGTGGGATGGCGCTGGTGCCGGTGATTAGTTTTTTCGTTCCGGCCCTTCAGAAGCAGGGCCTTCAGGCCGTGGTCGAGGGTTATGTGAATTTTCCGTGGGCCGGGCAGTTCGCCTCGTTGCCGTGGGGCGAAAACATCGCCGCGCTGTCTTGCTCGCTTTTGGGGCTGCTGTTCGGCGGGGGGCTGATTTACGTGGTCGCGGTGTTCGGGCGGATAATCTTCCGCAAGGAAGCGATGGGCGGCGGCGATCTCAAACTTCTGGCGATGATCGGCGCGGTCGCCGGCTGGCAGGGCGCGTTGGTGGTGTTTCTGCTGGCGTGTTTCGTCGGCGCGATACTGGGCGTAGTCGTGATGTTGTTCACCAAGGACCATTACATGCCCTTCGGGCCGTATCTGGCGCTGGGGGCGGTGGCGTATATTTTTGTTTTACCGATACTGGTCGGTTTATACGACTGGTACGTTGGTTTACTTATGGGGCAGGCATGATTAAAAAAATTATCACAGCGGTTTTTTGTGGGTTGATACTTGTCGGGTGCATCGTGAAGAGCGAGACGAAAAAAATCGACCCGGCGACCTTTGAAGAGATATCGCCGAGGTTGTACTGGAGTTACAAAAGCAACCTGCAGGGCAAGGCCATCAGCGAGGGCGTCTCGGCGGACGGCGCGTTCGTTTACGGGCGCTACATCGTCCAGCGCACAACCGAAGTCGGCTACGGAATGTCGATGCAGGAGTGGGCGCAGACTTACGCCTTGACGAGCATTCCGTTTCGCGCTAGTTACGCCGATCTCGAAGCCAAAGGCGCGTTCGTCGAGCCGTTCGCCGCGAAGATATCGAAACTCGACGTTGTCGCCAAGACGATAACCATCGACAAGGGTTCCAAAGACGGTGTGCGGGTCGGATATTACGCCTACATTCGCAAAAACGTCGACGAGAAGATGGCTGCCGCGGTCTCGACCAAGATCAAAAGATACATGATCGAAGACATCGGCAGCGTCGCCGCGCTCTACGAAGTGGTTTCCGTCGGCACCGATACGGCGGTTCTTGAAACGAAGGGCAGGAGCATATTCTCGAAGTGGATCGACTCGGTGCACGTACAATTCGGTTTCCCCCGGAAATCCAAATTCATGTTGCTGGACAACATCACCGACGACGTGCGCGACATCGCCTTTACGAAGGAATGCCCGGAGCAGGAGGCCCGCGGCAGGATAGTGGATGCGCTTGTCGAGTTCACCGACGGCGACGCCGCGGTGGTCGACGAGTTGCTGAAGTTGCTCGTCAGCGATGAGGAGGACGATCGCTATGTCGCGGCAAAGGCTTTGCGGGGACTGACCGCTGAGAAATTCGGATACGAATACGACGACGACCCTCAAAGGCGCGCCGCGGCGATAGAGCGATGGAAGCAGTGGTGGGCCGCCAACCGGCTTGCGTACAGCGTCAAGCCGCCCGCATTCGAGGAGAACAAACGCAAACACGAGGAAAAAAAGAGCCGCGACGATCTTTACGACTGGTGATATTATGAGACGTTTCATCATCATAACGCTGTTGGTGGGGATACTGATTGTTTTCTTCCTGTTCAGCGACTCGGGCCTGCAGGCCATTCAGAGCATCGCCGATTCCAACAGGGACGCTTCGTGGGCGCCGCTGGTCTATTACGATATTGCAAAACTCCACGCCTCCGCAGGTCGCTACGAGCGCAGCATCGAGGTCTACGACGTGATAATAAAGACCTATTGGTATAACGATAGCGACGAATATGTCGAGAACGAGTATGGCGAGCATTATGCGGCCTATGCGTTTTTCTACAAGGCCGTGAATTTGGAGAGAATCGCAAAAACCAGGATGAACGAGGCATACACAGCCCGGCAGGGCGGCGATCCTGATGTATATGAGCAGTTAAAGGCCGAGGCCCTGGGGTTGTATCGCGACGCACAGATAACATATCTCGAATTCATGAACAAATTCGGTCTCATACACGAACTCTACTCCAAGGCCAACGCCGGCCAGGACAAACTTACCGAGACGATATACGAAATAAAGCAGGGCAATTAGTCCCTAACCCCTTGCCGAATCTGCGATTTGCCGAAAATTCAGTTGCATTTCCACTCTTCCTTTGATATTATCCCGCTTCTATTTATTTCAAATTCCACAAGAAGTTAAGGCAATATGATAGTAGCCATCGACGGCCCGGCGGGTTCCGGCAAGAGCACCGTCAGCAGGCTTTTGTCTGCGCGACTTGGAGCGGTGTATCTTGACAGCGGCGCGATGTACCGCACACTGGCGCTGGCCTGCATGGAAGAAAAAGTAGACACGGAAAACGAAGACGCCGTTTTGGCGCTTTTCAAGAGCATAGATATCGACCAGAAAATAGTCGAAGGCGGACAGGTGGTCTTGCTCAACGGCCGCGACGTGAGCGAGGCGATTCGCACGCTCGAAATAACCGCAGCCGTGCCGCCGATAGCGGCGATGCCGCGGATCCGTGAGCAAATGCGGGTCTGCCAGAGAGCCTTCGGCGAGAAAGCGGGCGACGGGATGCTGGTGGCCGAGGGGCGCGACATGACAACGATCGTTTTCGCCGACGCGGACGTGAAGTTTTACCTCGACGCCTCGCCGATGGTGCGAGCGCAACGCCGCCACAACGAGTTGAAACAGAAGGGTGTCGAAGTCGGCATCGAAGAGTTGGCGCGCGAGATCGAACGGCGCGATAACTCCGACATCCGCCGCGAGGTCGGGGCGTTGAAGATCGCCGAAGATTCGGTGGTAATCGATACGACGGGGCTTGGGATAGATCAGGTAGTCGACAGGCTGTATGAAGAAGTCCAGAGCAGAAGAGGCCGCTGATCCGGCCGCCGGCGAGACCGGGCGGAGGTACAGGCCGAAAGTCGGGCCGAAAATCGGGATCGACGTGTTCTTCTACCCGAGCAAGATGATAATGTGGGTTCTGCTACCGTTGCTCAACCGCTTCAGGGTCAGCGGCCGCGGGCACATCCCGCTGGATACCGGGGTGTTATTCGCGTCCAACCACCAGAGCAACCTCGATCCGGTTTACCTGGGGTCGGCGGCGCGGCGCAGGCTGGGATACATGGCGCGCGACACGTTGTTCAAAAAGGGCCTGAATTTTTTCACGCTGCTGATCCGCTCGCTCGGCGCGATACCGATGACACGGGAATCGGGCAAGGAAGGGGTCAGGCTGGCGGTGGCGCATCTGAACCGCAAAGAGCATATTCTGATGTTCCCCGAAGGCACGAGGACGCGCGACGGATTGATAGGCAGTTTGCATCCCGGCGTGAAACTGATTGCGCAAAAGGCCTCGGTGCCGGTGATACCCACGGCCGTGCACGGGCTTTACGAGATGTGGCCGCGGTCAAGGCCGTTGCCGAAGATTTCCGGTCCGGTTAGCATCGCCTTCGGCAAGCCGATCCAGCCCGAGGAGATGAAGCGGATGAAAACCCGGGAATTCTGCGACTATTTGCGGGAGCGGATAGTCGAGTTGTACGAGAAACTAGACCGAGAACAAAAAAGGCGCTCGTCTTTACTCTAGATATATTTGATGTACCGACATCGCAACCTTCTATCGCTCGCGTGAGCGGGGCAATTTTGCCTAAAGGGATTCGACGGGCATGTGGTGGTCGGTGTAACCAAGACAGAGAGGTTTTATGCACGAGTTAGTAAAAAGACTATTACCGGACGCGGAAGCGATCGAAAAAAAGACCGCTGAATTCTTCGGCAACGTAACCGACGAGGAACTGGAGAAGTTGTACGAAGAATCCGTCAAAGATCTCGTACCCGATACGCTGCTCCAGGGCAAGATCATTCGCTTTGTGGCCGACGAGGTAGTGATCGACGTCGGATGCAAATCCGAAGGAACGGTTCCCCTTCGCGAGTTCAGCGATCCCAGCAGCATAGACATCGGCGATACCGTCGAGGTGTTGCTTGAGGCCGTCGAAGACGAGAGCGGAATCGTGGTTCTCTCGAAGTTCAAGGCCGACCGAATTCGCGGATGGGAAAAACTCATAGAGACCAAAAGTGAAGGCGACCTCGTCCAGGGGCGCGTAATGCGCAAGATCAAAGGCGGACTCCTCGTGGACGTCGGCGTGCCGGTGTTCCTGCCCGCCTCGCAGGTCGATATTCGCCGCATCGGCGACATCGGCGACTACGTCGGCAAGGACGTCGAGTGCAAGATACTCAAGATCGACGAAGAACGCCGCAACATCGTCGTCAGCCGCCGCCGCCTGATCGAGGAACAGCGCGAACAGGCCAAGGCGGTTCTCATGTCCGAGATCACGGAAGGCGATATGCGCAAGGGCATCGTCAAGAACATCGCCGATTTTGGCGCGTTCGTCGACCTCGGCGGCATCGACGGCCTGCTGCACATTACCGACATGAGTTGGGGCCGCATCAGCCATCCGACCGAGATGCTGGCCATCGACGACGAGATCGAGGTCAAGATCATCGGCATCGACCGCGAGCGCGAACGCATCGCACTGGGCCTCAAACAGAAATCCGAAAGCCCGTGGAAGAACATCAGCGAGAGATATCCCGTCGGAAATCGCGTCCGCGGTGAGGTGGTCAACATCATGACTTACGGCGCGTTCATCAAGATCGAAGAAGGCGTCGAAGGGCTTGTTCACATTTCCGAAATGTCGTGGACCAAGCGCATCAATCATCCTTCCGAAGTCGTTCACATCGGCGAAGAGATCGAAGTGGTCGTCCTCGACATCAATGTCGACAAGCAGGAAATCAGCCTCGGTATCAAGCAGACCGAGGTCAACCCGTGGACACTCGTCAGCGCAAAATATCCCATCGGTACGGTTATCGAAGGCCGCGTCAGAAACCTGACCAATTACGGCGCGTTCATCGAGATCGAAGAAGGTATCGACGGACTGCTGCACATATCCGATATGTCGTGGACCAAGAAGGTCAACCATCCTTCCGAAGTCATCAAGAAGGGCGAAACCATCCGAACGGTTATCCTCTCGGTCGACCAGGAAAAGAAACGCGTTGCGCTGGGCCTCAAGCAACTCTTCGAAGACCCTTGGGAAAACGATATTCCGCAGCGCTACCAGGAAGGCGAGATCGTCAACGGCGTGATTACCAAACTCGCCAGTTTCGGCGCGTTCGTCGAACTCGAACCCGAACTCGAAGGTCTGTTGCACATCTCCGAGATGTCCAACAAAAAGATTGCCGGCTCCGAAGACGCCGTGCAGGTCGGCCAGGCCGTTCAACTCAAGGTTATCAAAGTCGACCGCAACGCTCGCAAGATCGGCCTGAGTCTCAAGCGCCTTGAGCCCGAAGAGGCGGAAGCCGTGCCGACGGTTGCACCGACGGAAAGCGCCGGGCCGGTCGCACTGGAGATTACCCCGCACGAAGCGCCTGGAAGGGCCGACGAAGCAGCCGAAGCGAAGGTGCCGAAAGCCGAAGAACCCAAAGCGGAAGCGCCCGCAGAAGAGCCTAAAGCGAAAGAACCTGTCGAAGAGCCGAAGGCCGAAGTGCCCGCAGAAGAACCCAAAGCGGAAGTACTCGCCGAAGAGCCTGAAAAGGTCGGTGAAGCAGCCGATGGGGTGGCGCCAAAAGCCGAAGAACCAAAAGCG
>JAUWEX010000015.1 GCA_030607235.1 Planctomycetota bacterium
GCCTTTGATGTCTGTTTTAACTGTTATGGAATTTGGTCAAGGCGCAATTTGCCGGTCAAGGATATGTGGATTTTGCGATTGGGGATGTTGTGTTAGTGAGGGATATGGGGGAAATATAAAAAGGGAGAAGACACGACAAGGTCAATATCCACTACCGTGTCGGAACGGAATCGCCTTTATGAGCCACGCTTCTCCCCTCAGATAAGGGCTGTTACCTGTCAGTTCTCTCCTGACTGCTCTTGCAGCACTTCTCCCATTCACTACACCTATTTACTTATCGGCCCAAAATCTGGTTTAGTTTACACTATTATTTATAAAAATACAGTTATTATCGGTGCTTGATAGTACGCTATTGTACACATTATCAATAACAATGCTATTATACGTGTGAATAGGACATTTTTGAGGAAATCCGAAGAAATTGCGAAAAATGTTTTTTCTCTTACCTATTTCCTTGCGGGTGGGGATGTTGCGCTATCTGTGGGAGGGTGGGCGCTGGTTGCCTGGGGTGAGTTATACCGGAGCGGGGACGCCCCGCAGCAAATAGGGAAGTAACCACCTATTTCAATAGGTGCTTCGCTGCTTTTCGCCCTTCAGCGAAAAGGGCGCTTGCTTTCACCCATTGGCAAATCTTGAAATCCCTTCTATGTTGTTAACGGTTTCCCGAATCGGGCAGGGCCCGCTCCCAAACGTGGAGTAGCCACTCATTACAATATCCGCTCGCTGTCTGTCGCCCTTCGGCGACAGAAGCGCTTCGCTTGCACCTACTGACAATTTGGGCAAGTTTGCTGTGTTGAAAAGTCTCAAGTCGGACGGGCGGGCGGGGCCTGCTCCCAAGCGGGTAAATCCACCTATTCCAATACCCGCTCGCTGTCTGTCGCCCTTCGGCGAAAAGGGCGCTTGCTTCCACACACTGGCAAATCTTGAAATCCCTTCCGTGTTGTTAACGGTTTCCCGAATCAGGCGGGGCCTGGGGGGGGGGCCGCGACGGGACCAAGATGAAGGGTTTGCTGTCCCGCCACGCGCCGCGTCGGGCAAGCCCGCCAAAGACCGTGATCGGGGAAGAACTCCCTTTAAACCGCTACTCCCCTCACCGAAAGACTACACCTCCCACCGTGAGAAATCACACGGCGAGAGAGATATATCTCAAACGCTAACTTGGCTTCCCTTCACAAACGCAAACAATATCCAAAATCGCTTATTTGCCGGCCTTTTCTTGTTCCTCCTTTTCTTTTTGCATTCTCTCTTTTATAATCCTCTTTTCCTCTTCGAAAGTATAGGCCCAGCCGCCTCTTTTGGCCGCTTTGGCTTCCGCTTCTACCTTCTCGAAGCGCTCAAGAAGATCGGGATAATCTTTGAGATCCCTCTCTTCGACGTAACAATACCCGTCCGCAAGCACAAGTTCGTTTAGCAACTCCCCCGAAGGAAGATAGACCAAACACCTTTGTCCCTCGCTGCCGTCCCACTCGGTATAGCTATAAACCTCTACCCGTAATTTTTTGTCTTTTATCCTCGACCACAAGGCCTGTCTGCCCTCCATGCGCCATTCCTTAACCCCAAAATCCATGGATCTAATCCCCAACAACCATATTGATTTGGAGTGAGCCTCTTCTCCAACAATAAGTTTAGGATATATAATACTACTGCCAGAAGCATGTTCCGGATACACCTCATACGTATCCAAAGGGCTTCGGCAGCCGCTGCATCCAACAATAACAAAGCCCATCAAAATACTCATCGAAACTGCGATACTATTCAATCTCATCGTTACCCTCCTAATAACAGGGTATATCAACGCATATCATCAAAATCATCGCTATGCGACTCCGGAATCCGATGTTCCTGTTTCAGTTCCTTTATGTTTTTGGCCGTTGAGCTGGGAACCCAGTGCAAGCGAAGTGCTCCGGGCGACAGACAGCGAGGGCATATTGGAATAGGTGGTTATTTCCCTATTACCTCCAGGCGTTGCCTGGGTGGTGAAAGACAAAATCTTAAAATGCTCTAGTCGCTTTTCTCTTCGTTCTCGTCGACTACTTCGTAGTCCGCATCGACGACTTCCTCTTCCTGCTTTTGCTCTTCGCCTTCCGGCGGTGTGGGGCCGCTTTCGGCTCCGGCGGAAGCCTCGGCCTGTTCGGCCTGATCAGCCTGTTGTTTGTACATTGCCTCTGACATCTTGTAAGAGGCCTGGTTGAGTTTCTCGATGGCCGCGTCGATTTCTTCTTTGGAGCCGGTGTCCTTGACCTTTTTGAGTTCTTCGATTTGCGCTTTGATCGGCTCGATGTCGCTTTCGGGAAGTTTGCCTTCGTTTTCCTTGAGCATCTTGTTCATCGAATAGATCATCTGGTCGGCGCGGTTGCGCGCGTCGATTTTTTCGCGCTGTTTCCTGTCGTCGGCGACGTGCGTCTCGGCGTCCTTGACCATCTTATCTATTTCGGCTTCGGAAAGGCCCGAGGACGCCTCTATCTTGATAGACTGCTCGCGGCCGGTGGCCTTGTCCTGCGCGCTGACGTTGAGGATGCCGTCGGCGTCGATGTCGAAGGCGACTTCGACCTGCGGCACGCCTCGCTGTGCCGGCGGTATGCCGGTGAGTTGGAAGCGGCCCAGCGTGCGGTTGACGTTGGCCATTTCGCGCTCGCCCTGCAAGACGTGGATGTCCACGGTGGTCTGGCCGTCGGCGGCGGTGGTGAAGATTTCTTTCTTCTGGGTCGGGATAGTGGTGTTTTTCGTTATCAATTTGTGGCAGACGCCGCCCAGCGTCTCGATACCCAGCGAAAGCGGCGTAACGTCCAGCAGCACGATGTCCTCGACGTCGCCGGCCAGGATCGCGCCCTGGATCGCGGCGCCGATGGCGACCACCTCGTCGGGGTTGACGCCCTTGTGGCCTTCCTTGCCGAAGAGGTTCGTAACGATTTTCTGTACGGCGGGCATACGCGACATGCCGCCGACGAAGATGACCTCGTCGATTTTGTCGGGCGTCAGTTTCGCGTCTTCGAGCGCCTTGAGGCAGGGCTTTTTGATGCGATCGAGCAGTTTGGCGGCGAGTTGCTCGAATTTCATGCGCGTGATAGGCAGCAGCAGGTGCTTGGGCCCGTTCTGGTCGGCGGTGATGAAGGGCAGGTTGATCTCGGTCTGCATCGTGCCGGAAAGTTCGCACTTCGCTTTTTCGCCGGCCTCTTTCAAGCGCTGGAGGGCCATCTGGTCCTTGCGCAGGTCGATGCCGTCGGACTTTTTGAATTCGTCGGCGATGTAGTTCAGTATCACCTGGTCGAAATCGTCGCCGCCCAGGTGCGTGTCGCCGTTGGTCGCTTTGACTTCGAATACGCCGTCGCCTACTTCGAGGATGGAGATGTCGAACGTGCCGCCGCCGAGGTCGAACACGGCGATGGTCTCGTCTTTTTTCTTGTCCAGGCCGTAGGCCAGCGACGCGGCGGTCGGTTCGTTGATGATGCGTTTGACTTCGAGGCCCGCGATGCGTCCGGCTTCCTTGGTGGCCTGGCGCTGGCTGTCGTTGAAATAGGCCGGCACGGTGATGACGGCTTCGGTAATCTTGTGGCCGAGGTAGTCTTCGGCGGTCTGTTTGAGTTTTTGCAGAACCTTGGCCGAGATTTCCTGCGGGGTGTAGTCCTTGTTTTCGATATCGACGTGGACCTTGACCAGTTCGTCAGGCCCGCCTACGATGTGGTAGGGTACGAGTTTTTCTTCGGAGGCCACTTCGTTGTGCCGCCGCCCCATGAAGCGCTTGATGCTGAAGATGGTGTTTTTGGGGTTGGTAACGGCCTGTCGCTTGGCGGTCTGGCCGACAAGGATGCCGTCTTTGGTGAAGGCCACGACCGAGGGGGTGGTGCGCGCGCCTTCGGCGTTGGCGATAACCGTCGGTTCGCTGCCTTCCATAATTGCGACGACCGAGTTGGTCGTACCCAGGTCTATTCCAATAATCTTGCTCATTTGAAACTCCTTTGTCTATGTTGAGCCGATGTGAATTTTTTTCGGAATCCCAGATTATATCGCACAATGTTGTTGTGTCAAGTGGACAGAAAAATCGGGACTCAATATGAGTTCTTCGTTGTAAATCGGTGTAAAAAGTGTCTTACGTTGTTGTGTAATGTATTTTTTACCAACGGATTAAACAAGCGGATTCGATTTTGCGGCCGACCTTCGGTGCACAATGTCGATTTTGCAATAACTTTTTTCCACAAGGCAGGATATGGCTCTGTGTGGTGTTCGGATTTTTTCGTGGTACGCGTTTTGCTTTAATGAATTATGCAGTTGTCTGGGATATTTGTTTTTGATACAATACGTTACGATGAAGAAGAATAACCTAAATAACAATGTGCGCAAGGGTGGGGCGACTCCGGGCTCCGGTCTTGTCGGCGATTCTTCGGGCCAGGCCGCGGTGGAATATATATTGGTGATTTCGATTTTGACGATGGTAATAACCTGGGCGCTGATATATGCTCTCAACGATTCGCTTCAGGCGTTTTTTGACGAGATAGCGGCCTACGTGTCGCTGCCTTTTCCGTAATTATGAACGATCTTATTTGCTCTTTTCGGGAGACTGATCATGGGTGTTTTCAATTTTCTCTGGGCCTTTCTGAATATGCCTTGCGGGGGCCGCGGGCAGGCGATGACGGAATATATCCTGATTATCGCGATTATCGCGGTCGGCCTGATTGTCGTGTTCGTGGCTTTCGGTGATCAACTGAGAAATTTGATGGAGACGGTAATGAAAAATATTTCCGGCGAGAGAGAAGACGATGTCGAACAAGTCGACACGCCCGAAACCGGCGGCCCGTTCGACGAATACGATAGCGATTAGCGTATGTTTTTGTCGGAAATATCGCAATTTGCCGTCGAGACGTTGCGCATCGTCCAATTTGCCGTTTTCTTTATTGTGTTGTCGGTTGCTTCCTGGACCGATATTCGCCGCGGCAAAATATACGACTGGCTGACGCTTCCGGCGATTTTTCTCGGTCTGGCAATCCACTTCATAGCGGGCGGAATAGGCGAGCCGCTGCTGTACTCGCTTATCGGCGCGGTTGTCGGCGGAGGCGTGTTCTGGGTGTTCTACCTCTTCAATGCGGTAGGCGGCGGCGATGTGAAGTTGATGGCGGCGATCGGCGCGCTGATGGGATTTCGCTTTACCGTCTCCGCGCTGGTAGTGATTTCGATAGTCGGGGCGTTTATGGCCCTGCTGGTGCTGGTGTTTCGCAGGCGCCTGTTGCAGGGTCTGAAAGAGAGCGCCAGGACGATGTTCTTTATCAGAAAGCGCAGGGTCGAAGAGTCCGCACGCATCACCATCCCCTACGGAGTGGCGATTGCGGCGGGCAGTTTCGTTACGTGGGTTTTGATGTTTTTGCGGTGATAAACGGGAAGCGAGCGATGTGCGATAAGGAAAAAAAACAACACAACGGCGACCGCCGTCGCAGCGGCATGGCGATGGTGGAGTTCGCGCTCGTGTTTCCTATACAATTGTTCTTCATACTGGCCATCCTGGAGCTCTCGCTGTTGCAGGTGGGGCGGATTATGGTCAGTTACGCCGCCTCGTGCGCGGCGCGCGCCGAGCTGCTCGGCCAGGACCCCGTCGAGGCCGCGGCGATCGCGCTGGCGCCGATTAGCGACGATTTTTACACCACCTATTGTTACATGTCCGAGCCTGACGCCGAGCCTCCGACTTATTCCACGTTTGGCTACGACGAGTTTCCCGGCTGGGGCCGGGCGGACAATCTCGTTGCGGCGCGCAACCGCGTGGCGGTTTTCCGGCTGGTCGACTGGGACAGCAATGTGATGAACCGCGTTACCGTCATCAACGACGAGACCGAAGAGTTTCACACCAACTCGATGCAACAACACAACATCTGCGTCGAGGTGCGATACCTTTACCGATTGCGGGTGCCGTTGACGATCCTGCGGTTTTTCTGGAGCGGCGAAGGCGCGGACCCCGAAGATTTT
The DNA here is from genome assembly GCA_030607235.1 of Planctomycetota bacterium. Classification (GTDB taxonomy): domain Bacteria; phylum Planctomycetota; class B129-G9; order B129-G9; family B129-G9; genus JAUWEX01. Next base: position 5,950 of record JAUWEX010000015.1, read on the forward strand.
GAGGAAATGCACGACAGGCATTTTGTGATTTGGGATGGCGAGCCGCATATCGTGCTGCGCGAGCGCTGGGTGATTCCCAACAAGGGCAGAGCGATCGATTCGACTTTGCCGGAAAAACAAATCGACACGATGACCGGCCCGCGCCGCAATCTTTTGCAGGAGCGCTAAAGCATTTTAAGATATTGTATTCCACCGCAGAGGCGCAGAGAGCGCAGAGGCGGGCAAGGCCCGCAGCCAAGTGAGGAGTAGTCGCTTATTCCAAGACCCGCTCGCTACGGGCTATCGCCCGGAGCGTGTCGCTCGCGTTCACTGACAAATCTTGTGCGCGCAATTGCGATGTGATATTTTCTATCCACTCCGCCTCAGGCGGATTACTTGACGCGGCGTGTGACGGGTGCAGATAGTGCAGATAGTGAAAAATCAGAACAGTTCTGATTTATTTCAAGCGAAAAATTATATGATGACGAAGTGCAGACATAACCGAAGGCGCATGGGGCCTCAGGACGGGCACGCTATCGTTATCGGCGCGCTGACGATGCTGTTCGTTATGATGGCCGCGATGCTCACCTACCAGGTCGGCATGCTCGTAGACCGCAAGATCGAACTGCAAAACGCCGCGGACTCCGCTGCATACTCCGGTGCGACCATGAAGGCGGTCTGTGTTAACACCATCGAGTGGATCAGCGGTTGTATGGTATATACATACAACAACATGCTTTCGTACTCCTTCGACACCATGTATTTCGCCGGCACCACGGAGACGGGGCATCCTACGGATATAAGCAATTACGGCGAGGCGTATTCGCAGGCCGGCGACTGGATAGAACGCGGGCACGATTGGCTCGAACGACTCGGCGAGATGCAGGTTGCCATCGCTAACGCAGCGCCGCGCATGATACACAACGAAGTCGTCGACACCGCCAGGCGCAACGGCGCGGATTACGTGGCGGTCTGGCCCGACTACGAGAATTACGAATACTTCGTCAACCGCGAAGATTCGCTCAACTGTGTATTTGACGTTTCGAGTACCTCCGCGCTGATTTCCTCGAACACGGACTATATCCTGCGTATCAGGCGCAACAATGCCGGCAGCCGAATGTTCGAGTTCAGCCTGCACGATCCGGTATACGCTACCGCCGGCGTCGATACCGGCGATGCCTGCTCGTTTTATGTCGAGCGGGGAGGCTCTTCGCGGATTGTCGGCAATCACGTTTACGCCTACGACGGCACACGGTACGACATCGATGCGATTTGGCCGATACCCATCGTGGAGGGGGAGGGCGAAGACGCGGTTGTTGTCGATTACTTTCAGGTCTCCATTACCGGTAGCGCGCCGCAATTGATTTTGATCAACGAAGAAATCGGCTCCACGCCGTTTTACTTGTCGGCGCGGATATCCGGCGTCGAGGTATGGCTGGGATATATACTTTCTTGGAACGGCGGCAACCCGCGCGCCGAGTTGTATTCGATAGAAACGATTATCGGCGAAACATACGTCCTCAGCGAGCCTGCCAGCCTTGCCGTTGAGGGCTACGTGTCGAATCCAAACCTCGGCGCAAGGTTTTACACAGGCGACTCATCGGTTTGGGTCGACGGGTTTGACAGCGACCTGGCTTCGCCGGACTTTATCGATTACGGTAACTGGCGCAGCAGGCTGTATCGGAGACCGGGCGGTTTCTGCTTTGAAAAACAGGCGCGCCTCGTTGATGCGTTCCCGTTTTTCGTCGAGGATAATTACCCGCGTTTTATTAGAAGAGGCGTTTCGTCGCCGTCCGGCAGCAGAATCGACCGCTACTTCGGTCGCACATTGCAAGGCAATGATTTTTCGGTGAGAGTTCACCCCGAAATGCGACGCACTATAATCACTGTGCCGCAATGGGATACCTTCGGCATTGCTTCGCCTGACTACCAGTCGGTGGACCTCATGCGGACGCCGATGCCGCTGGTGATTAGCGACGAATTTATCAGATACGGCGTCAGCGTCGGCTGCTATAAGGAATTGTACGGTTTTATCCTTTACCAAAAGCCGTCTCATGGCATCTTCGCGGTGGCCTGTGCGCGACTCGGCAAGCGCTCATCGACACGTTCGCCGTATCCCGATGACACGCTAAAGATACTTCACCTGCCGGGCGGAGATATCGAGTTTTTTGAAAATAGGGCATATTCGACCGTGCGGGTCAGCGACGGTATTGCCGATCGGCGAAGCCGTGTCGACACTACCGGCTCTCAGGGATACTGGTATCCGGTGTTGATGCCGATAAAAGAGATGATGATAGGGGAAGACCTCGCAACGGGCGGCTTTTTATATGGGAATTCCGCGGCGATGGTTTTCCATCGTCTGATAGACTATTCCTATTGGAGGGCCGAGGCATTCGGCGATATCTATGCGGAAATACCGGAACGCATAAGGAACGATTTCCTTCGTGAAGAGGACGGCGAGCCGTTTGATTTTTTCGACGAGGAGATGCAAAATGCGTTGCAGCACTAAAAACGACGAAAAAGGCAACGCCATGGTGGAATTCGCGCTTTTGCTGCCGCTGTATCTGTTCATTTTTCTGGGGGTGTACTACGTGGGGCACGCCGTGCTGACGCGCCTCGACGTGCGCTCCGCGTCGCGTACCTTCGCCGAAAACCGCGGCGGCTGGCCGCTGGCGGAGAATTTGCAGAATATCTTCGACGAGGGTTTGTTCAATTTGCTGATAAAGGATTTTTACTCCGCGGACAACCTCGACCTCAACGACGAAACGGGCTGGGGCGGCGGCGATGCGATGGCCTCGGATTACGTGCAGACGATGGTTACTGTGCCTCTCGACGGTACGCTTGCGTGGGATGTGGCTCGCGCGCTGCGCGCCAACAACCGTTACGATCCGGACCGTGGATACAACATCGGCTCGCATTTCAGCAGGTACGGCGCGAAGGCCGACAGCGACGTGGCGATGCTGGAATGCTCGGATACCGACGGGTCGGGTTTTGAAGGATACGCGTCGGTATTCTGGCAATGGGTTACCATCGAGGCTCACTACAACAACACACGCGGAGGCGGACCGGGTTTCGGTGCGCGACTGGACGAAGGCACGATTTACAGGCATCTTATGGAAGTAAACATCACCAATTACGAACAAGACGACAACTGGGGTTGCTTCGACCCCGGAAATTACAACGGCAGGATGCCTTACGATAATTATCGTCAACTTTATCCGTCGGATTACGTCGTCGGCCCCAGGCACTCGAACTTTCCGCCGCCAGAGGAACCGCCGCCGTATTTCGACGATTGACCGAAGAGATGAACAAAAACGAAAAAACAGACGACGAAAAAAACCAGGATAAGCCCCCGCTCAATCCGCTGGGCATTATCATGCTCGTGCTGATAATGCTGCCGGCGACGTACGGCCTGTTTCGTTTGTTCGGCGTCGACCTGGGCGATACGCTGGTGCGGATGATTCGCAAAGATGACGCGCCGCAGCCGGAGTTTATCCCGGCGGCACTCCGTGCGTCTTCGGCACCGATGATGCAGCGCTACGAAACGAAATTGAGCGTCGCCGAACTCGCCGAAAAATATCGACAGGCCATGAAGAAAAACGGCTATGAGCCGATAGGGGGGCGACAGGAGCCGCCGACCGATAAAAAGTGGTATCGGCTGCTGGAAAAAAACGGAGAGATGCGCCTGACCTTCTTGCGCGGGTCGCAAATCTGCAACATGTTCGCAAAAGACCTACCGGAGGGCGGTTGCGTTGTAGTCAAAACGATTTTGCCCGCAAATCCGAAGATGGACGCCGGGGATATTCCGGGCGTTGCGGTTCCTCCGGACTCGAAACGCTATTTCTCCATCCACCAAAATCAGGACGATTCGTGGATGGCCGATTATCACTCCGAAAAAGAGCCGCTCGAACTGGCGGAGTGGATGAGGACGGAGATGATTGAGAAGGGCTGGGTCTGTAACGAAAAAGAGAGTGAGCAAATCAAGGCGTCGACCACCGCGCGAATGTTGGTTTTCGAGAATAGCGGGCGGCGGTGTATGATATGGATACATCCGGGCCGGAACGGCGGTTCGGATATTACGATTTCCAACATGAAATTATCCGCAAAATGATAGGAGCGATCCCATGTCCAGCAAAGTTGCGATTCTGATAGCGATTGTCATCGGAGTCATTGCGGCCGTCTTCATCCACAGTTATCTGAATCAGCAGAAACTCGACGAAGCCGGGCGTTACATGATCGTGATGAAGGTTGTTCGAACCATTCCGGCCGGAGGCAAACTGTCCGATAACAGCGTCGAGGAAGTACGGATTCCAAGTTATGCCTATTCGAGCAACATGCAGGTTACGGCCAGCATATTCAAACTCTACCGAGGGCGGCCGGTCAAAAACCAGTGCGATGCGGGCAAATACCTCTCGATGGCGGATCTGACCGCCGGCTCGGGGTCCGGCGAGGTGGAAACTCTTGAAGAAGGGTACTTGTTTCCGTCTTTCAACCTTTCGCCCGACCAGTTGTCCGGGTTGGACGTGGGCAGCACGGTAATGCTCGTGATTCAGGAGCCTATCCGGTACACCTCCGGCATAAACAGGGCGGACCAGGACGCCTACCGCCACACTCTTGTTACCAACCTCACCGTATTGGGGTTCGGCGCACGGTCGACCGGTACTCGTTCCGGCGCTTCTGCGGGTTTTTCGTTTGTACGCCTCAAAGTTCCGTTCCTGCAGGCGATCGCGATAGGCAACACCTTAAAACAAAATAGGAATATTTTGATCTTCCGGTACAATCCGGAAGACGAGACAATAGGAACCGACGGCGTTATGGTTACATTTACCACCAAGACCAACAGCCCCAAAGAAATACTCGAAAAATTGAATGAAGCACTGAAATCCAGCAGGAGCGAGGATTAGCGGATTCCGACAACGAACGAAAGGCCACGCAGATGCCAAAACTTATCGTAATCGACCCGCACGGCAACCAGACGCACTTTCCGTTTGAGAAAGAAACCGTAATGATAGGCAAGAGTCCCGACAACGACCTTGTCCTGAATATGCCCGACGTGTCGCGCAAACACTGCACCATTTCCAAACAGGGAAAAGGGTACGTGTTGACCGACCTGAGCAGCGCCAACGGAGTATTTCTCGAAGGCGGCAGGATCTCCGAGCCGACCGAACTTAAGACCGGCGCCAACATCGGAATTTGCGGCTATCTTTTGATATTCAAACTCGAAGACAACACTGCGGCCGCAAAGCCCAAAACCGCAGAAAAATCACAGACCGCCGTCGTCAAATCCGCGGCCCAAAAGTTTGCGCCGCCTGTGGAGGAAAAGCCGCTTAACGAACTCGCCGAGGCCAAGGCGCAACTCCATAAGGCACTGCTTGAGAGCGTCGACCTGAAAAAGGTCGATTTCGCGTCGCAGTCGCAGGAAGATTTCCGCAACAAAACCCACAGTACCCTTGAGGCCATAGTCCGCTCGCATCCCGATATCAAAATATCGGCCTCCGTCGACAAGGATACCGTCGTAACCGAAGTCCTGCGCGAGGCGGTGGGGCTGGGGCCGCTGGAGATATTTCTCGACCAGGACGATATCACCGAAATCATGGTCAACAACTGGGATAAAATCTACATCGAGAAGGGCGGCAAGATCATCAAGACCCCGCACCAGTTCACCGACAACGAACAGGTGCTCTCGATCATCCGCCGCATCATCGCGCCTATCGGCCGGCGCATCGACGAGAGTTCGCCGATGGTCGACGCGCGCCTGCCCGACGGCAGCCGCGTCAACGCGATCATCCACCCGCTCAGCCTTACCGGTCCGACCCTGACGGTACGGAAATTTTCGCGCGATCCCTTCAAGATGAAGGACCTCGTCGCCTTCGGATCGGTCAGCGCGGAGATGGGGCGGTTTCTCGAATTCTGCGTCAGGAACAAGCGCAACTGCCTGGTGTCGGGCGGAACCGGCTCGGGCAAGACCACGCTGCTCAACGTGCTTTCGATGGCTATACCCCAAGAAGAACGCATCGTAACGATCGAAGACTCCGCCGAACTCAAACTCAACCAGGAGCACGTCGTTTCGCTCGAGGCCAAGCCGCCCAACATCGAAGGCAAGGGCGCGATACCCATCCGCAAACTCGTCATAAACAGCCTGCGCATGCGGCCTGACCGGATAATCATCGGTGAGTGCC
>JAUWEX010000221.1 GCA_030607235.1 Planctomycetota bacterium
CGCCGAGGGTCTTCAGAAGGTCGTTAAGCGATACAAGGTGCTTGTTAAGGAGAAAACCGGCGGTGAATTCCCCGACGACCCCAGGGATCAACTGCGCCGTTCGATCATGGCCGTGCTGAGTTCGTGGAACAACGACCGCGCGATCAAGTATCGCCGCATCAACCGCATCGAGGGCCTGCGCGGCACCGCGGTAAACGTCCAGGCGATGGTCTTCGGCAACAGCGGCTCCAACAGCAGCACGGGCGTGTGCTTTACCCGCAACTGCGAAAACGGCGTCAAGGAAATTTACGGCGACTACCTCATCAACGCGCAGGGCGAAGACGTTGTCGCCGGCATCCGCACCCCCAAACACATCGGCGAACTTGAAGCCGAGATGCCGAAAAACTACAAAGAGATCGCTAAATTTCTCGCCGACCTCGAAAAGCATTATCGCGATATGCAGGATATCGAATTTACCGTCGAAGACGGCAAGACCTTCATTCTCCAGACCCGCACCGGCAAACGCACACCGCGTGCGGCGGTCGTCATCGCCGTTGAGATGGTCGAAGAAGGCCTGATTACAAAGGAAGAGGCGATCAAACGCGTTTCGCCCGCACAGATTGACATTTTGCTGCATCCGACGTTCGACCCCAAGGCTCCGCGCAAGCCGATCGCGAAGGGCATCCCCGCTTCGCCCGGCGCGGTTGTCGGCGAGGTCGTGTTCTCGGCCGAGGACGCCGAGAAGCGTGTGCAGGAAGACGCAAAGGTCATTCTGGTTCGCAAGGAAACTTCGCCCGAGGACATCGGCGGCATGAACGTTGCCGAGGGCATCCTCACTGCGGTCGGCGGCAAGGCCTCGCACGCGGCGTTGGTGGCGCGCGGCATGGGCAAATGCTGTGTGGTCGGCTGCGGCGAGATCGCGATCGATTACGCCGCCGCGCAGTTCACCGCCAACGGCACGGTTGTCAAGGCGGGCGACGTAATCAGCGTCGACGGAACCAGCGGCGAGGTCATGGTCGGCGCGCTACCTACTATCGAAGAACAGAACATTGCGCAGTACGACATATTGATGGGCTGGGTCGACGAGTTGCGCACCATGAAGGTTCGCACCAACGCCGACACGCCCGAAGACGCCGAGATCGCGCGCAAGAAATTCGGCGCCGAGGGTATCGGCCTGTGTCGCACCGAACACATGTTCTTCGGCGAGGAGAAGATCGCCCCGATGCGCGAGATGATCCTGGCGGATGACACCGCGGCCCGCGAAGTGGCGCTGGCGAAACTCCTGCCGATACAGCGCAAGGATTTCGAGGGAATCTTCACGGCGATGAACGGCTATCCGGTTACGGTGCGGCTGCTCGACCCGCCGTTGCATGAGTTCCTGCCGCACGATGAAAAATCGCAGCGCGAACTCGCCGCCGAGATCGGGATGGACGCGAAGGCAATCGCCGACAAGGTCGCCTCGCTGCACGAAATGAACCCGATGCTCGGCCACCGCGGCTGCCGTCTCGGAATCACGTATCCCGAGATCATTCGGATGCAGGCGCGCGCGATCATGGAGGCCGCGTGCAACGTCAAGGCCAAAGGCGTCGATGTCCTGCCCGAAATCATGGTCCCGCTTATCGGTACACTCGCCGAGTTCTCCATAACCCGCGCGATCATCGTCGATGTCTGCACGAAAGTTATCGAGGAGAAGAAGCAGCCCCTCGATTACCTCGTCGGCACGATGATCGAAATCCCGCGAGCGGCGCTTATCGCCGACCAGATCGCGAAAGAGGCGCAGTTCTTCTCGTTCGGCACAAACGACATGACGCAGATGACGTTCGGCTACAGCCGCGACGACATCGGTTCATTCCTGCCGCACTACGTCGCCGAGGGCATTCTCAAGGTCGACCCGTTCCAGACGCTTGACGTTGACGGCGTAGGACAATTGGTAAGGATGGGCACGGAGCGCGGACGCGGCGTCCGTAGCGACCTCAAGATCGGCATTTGCGGCGAACACGGCGGCGATCCCGACTCGGTCAAGTTCTGTTACAGCATCGGGATGGACTACGTAAGTTGCTCGCCGTATCGCGTGCCGGTGGCGAAGTTGGCGGTAACGCAGGCGGCGCTCGAATCGCCGCGCGGTTAATTTGTTTGCAAATAATTACAACGCCGTCCACAATGTCTTTGACACGGTGGGCGGCTCTTTTTATTATAGTCCCGGCCCGGATACGATAAGGGCGAAAGCAAAACGAACTTTTAGGAGAAAGACATGTTGCACAAATCGAAGGTATTGAGCCTTGTGGCGCTGTGCGTTTTTGCGGTGCTGGTTACGGCGGCGGACGTCGCGGCCGACGGCGGAACCCCGCCGAAGGAATCATCGAGCGACGCGGCATCCAAACCCGTGAAAAAACCGGTTATGCCCGAAATCAAAGAAGGCAAGGTCCTGTCGGACTGCTGGTACAATATTTTTCTCGAGGGCAAAAAAATCGGTTATGAACACGAGCGGAAGGTGCAGGCGGAGGTTCTCGGCAAGAAGGTCGTGGTCTGTGAGAGTACCGAAAAACTTACCGTCAAGATTGACGGCAATGCTCAAACATCCATATCCTTCGATAAATGTGTAATGCTGTTCGGATCTTATGAACCGCTGTATTTTGTGAGGTCGCTAAAGTATCCCGGATTCGATTACTCCGCCGAGGGAGCGATAGAAAAATCCAAAGGCGGTTATAAAATCAACGTTGTCAAAACTCTTAACGGCAAGACCGAGCACAAGTCCGCCGACATTGAGGAGGAAGGGCAGGCGTATTTTCAGTTCGGGGCAATATGCGCCTATATGGATGATGCTTTCAAGAAGGGAGAGGATTGCACTTTTTCCGTGCTGGATGTCGAATTGCTGGATTCCGATCTGGTATACGTCAGGTATATTGGAGAGTGTAGATTATGAAGCGGTGAGAATGCCGCCAAATATAAAGAAATATGCTTTGGGCATTCGGTTAGGGTGTGGGTCGGTGAAAACGGAAAAGTCGATCGCGTAAAATACAAAAATGTCGAGATGGAATACAGGCGCACCGACGAAAAAGAAGCCGTTGGCGGAACGGCCGTAATCAAGGACTACAAGGCCCCGGATTATATAAAAGGCGATACGATTAAGGTCGATAGGCTTGGTGTTAGTATGAAGCGGATGAGCCCGTCACAATATTTCTATGTGAATTCTAATTCCACGTCTTTGATGGTATTGGATTTCCTTAGAGATGTGGAGATTGAATGTTTTGTGGATATGCATGTTCCGGCGAACACCGATCACGAAAAGGCTCTGGCCAAGATCAAAGAAACACTCTCCGATTCTTCCTTTGGTAAGGGCAAAATACGAAAGACAAAGGCCGGCGATTGTCTTACCGGAAGTTATACCAGTAGTAACGAAGGTGTTGAGACTGAGACCGGTCAGTACCACATTTTCGTCAAAGGC
>JAUWEX010000181.1 GCA_030607235.1 Planctomycetota bacterium
GATCATCGACATAGGCAAAGCCATTGTCGACGTCGGGCCGGGCAAGGTGGCTCAGGCCGAAGTCGCGCTCGTCCCCGACAGCGGTCAGGGCAGGCTGCTCATGTCGATGGCATGGCCGGCCGGTCTGGTCGGGCAGCCCGAGTTGACCTTGACCCCTCTCGATCCCGTGACAGGGCAGGATGCCCGGCCGAAAATCGCCGTAAGCGGCAGCGAGATGGGGCTGCCGCCTTTTTTGTCCATCACCAGGCGCGCTTCGTCGGAGAGAAAAAGGAAGGGGTAAAAATATTTGAACCGTTCGACCGCCAGTCCGCGCACGTCGTCGCATCCGGGTTGGCTCATCGCGGCGGTCGTGTAGATCGGGACCTCGTGATTGCGCGCTGTGAGCCGGGAGCAATAGTTGTAGAGGACGGCCTCGGTGCCGCCCCATTCCTCGCTCACCAGCCGCCGGACGACGTGGACTATTCGGGACAAAGCGACCTCCGTGTTGTCATTCTGAATTTTGGTAGCGCTCCAGCACCCTGCCCACGATGTTGGTCGTGGAGATGCCGTCGACCATCGGCGCGAGTTTGACCTCGCCGCCGTACGACTCGATGAAGTCCGCACCCACAACCTGATCCTTGCTGTATTCCGCGCCCTTGACCAGCACGTCGGGCCGGATTTGCCGTAGCATCTCCATCGGCGTGTCCTCGTCGAAGAACACGATGTAGTCCACCAGTTCCACCGCCGCCAGTATCTGGCCGCGCTCGAGTTCCTTGAGTATCGGGCGGTTCGGACCTTTCAGGCGTGAGACCGAAGCGTCGGTGTTGACGCCGACGATGAGCATGTCCCCCTGCGCGCGCGAAAATTGCAGGTACTTGATGTGTCCCACGTGCAGCACGTCGAAGCAGCCGTTGGTGAACACCACCCTGCGGCGCTTGCGGCGCGCCTCCTCGACGATCCCCACTATCTCTGGCAGCGACTTGATCTTGCCCGTCGGCGAGGTGTGCATCTCCGAGAGGCGGTCGGCGATTTCCTTGCGCGTCAGCGGGCAGACACCCACCCGCGCGACCTCGATGCCCGCCGCGACGTTGGCCAGTTGCGCCGCCTCGACCGGACTGCCGCCCGCCGCCAGCACCAGCCCCATCACGCTTATCACCATGTCGCCCGCGCCGGTCGTGTCGTAGACCGCCACCGGCTCGGTCGGCAGAATCTCGCTGATCTCCTTGTTGTAGACGATGATGCCGTCGGTATAGAGCGTGATCGTGGCGAAGTCGAGATCGTAATCGACCAGCAGTTGCTGCGCGGCCTGCTCGATGGCCTCGGGCGTGTCCAGCGCAGCGCCCGTTATCGCTTCGGCCTCGCGCCTGTTGGGGGTGATGGTTGTCGCGCCGGCGAATTTTCCGAAGTCGCCGCTCTTGCTGTCGACCATGACGTGGATCCCCGCGCTCCGGGCCAGATTCACGATCTCGGCGGAGAGCGATTCGGAAAGGACGCCCTTGTTGTAGTCCGAGACGATCACGAGATCGTGCTCGGGTATCGCGCGCGTGAGGTACTGCAAAATCGCGTCTTCGGTTTCGCCGTCGACGGCGCCGGAATCTTCCTTGTCGATGCGCATGACCTGCTGCGAGTGCGCGATCGCGCGCGTCTTGACGGTGGTCGGGCGGTTTTTTATCGTTACGATGCCGGAGTGCTCCACGCCTATCCGGTCGAACTCATCGAGCAGCACCGTGCCGTAGTAGTCGTCGCCGATCACGCCGCAGCACGATACCCCCGCGCCCAGCGTTACCAGGTTGCGGGCCACGTTGCCGCCGCCACCGAGTTTGTTTTCTTCCTTCTCGACCTTGAGCACCGGCACCGGCGCTTCGGGCGAGATGCGCCGCACGTCGCCCCAGAGGTAGCGGTCGAGCATCAGGTCGCCGACGACCAGTATCTTCGGCGCGCCCGCGTTTTTGAGGATGTCTTCGAGGTGCTGGATCATTTTTCGTCCCTCGGGAAAATCGCATCTTCGACCAGTCGGCACACGATGTGCCCGACGGTAATGTGTATCTCCTGGATGTCCCACGTCCGCTGCGTCGGCACGACCAGCGCCGTATCGGCGAGCGCGGCCAGTTCGCCGCCGTCTCTGCCGCACAGTGCCAGCACGCTTGCGCCTTTCTGCCGGGCGAGTTCCGCCGCGCGCAGCACGTTGGGCGAGTTGCCGCTGGTGCTGATTGCCAGGAACACGTCGCCGCTCTTTACGTGCGCTCCGACCTGCCGCGCGAAGATGTCGTCGAAGCCGTAATCGTTGGCCACGGCGGTCATCACCGAGGTGTCGGTAGTGAAGGCGGTCGCGGGCAGGGGGTCGCGGTCGTAGCGGAACCGACCGACCATCTCGCCGGCGATGTGTTGTGCGTCGGCCGCGCTGCCGCCGTTTCCGGCGATGTAGAGCGCGCCGCCGTTGCGATAGGACTCGATTATCGTGCGCGCCATGCGTTCGATGGTGTCGCTGTGTTTCTCGGCGACTTCCTCGCGCAGCGCCGCCCCGTCGAGCAGGTGTCTGGTTATTTTCTCCTTCATGGTTTCCCTCACGTGTCGTAGTGCCCGGCGAGCACCCTGTCGAAAAATTCGACCGTGGCGCGGGCCGTGTTGTCCCAGGTGAATTGCGCCGCGCGCTTCTCGCCCTTTTCGATCAGCGAACGCCGCAGGCCGTCGTCGCCGGTGATCCTGAGCAGCGCCTCGGCGATCCGTTCGGGCTGCCGCGGATCGTAGGTCAGGGCCGCGTCGCCGACGACTTCTGGTATCGCCGCAACGTTGGAACACGCCACCGGCACGCCCGCCGCCATCGCTTCGAGCGGGGGGATGCCGAAGCCCTCGAACAGCGACGGAAACACGAAAACCGCCGCCCCGCTTATGAGCGCGGGCATGTCCGCGTCGGCCACGAAGTCGGTGAAGACCACGCTGTCCTTTAGCCCCAACTCTTCGGTCCTGGCGAAAATTACATCGGCACTGTACCATTTCGATCCCGCCAGGACAAGCCCGCAGTCGCTGTCCGAACGCTCCCTGAATATCCTGAAGGCCTCAAGGAGATTGACGTGGTTCTTGCTGGGGTGGTCGAGGCGCGCGATGTAGAGAAAATATTTTTCCGGCAGCGAAAAACGCTTTGTCAGTGCCGCGCGGCCCTGCGCCGGATCGGTTTTCGCGAAGCGCTCCTCGTCGATGCCGTCGGGGATCACCTCGATCTTGCGCGGGTCGATCTTCCACAACTCCACGAGGTCTTTCTTGGTGAACTCGCTGATCGAAATCAGCGCGTCGGCGCGGCGCGCACAGAGCGGGCCGAATTTTTTCAGGTAGAAATCGCGCAGCCTGCCGTACTTGTTCTCGATGTGATACGTGCCCAGGTCGTTGATCGTTGCGGTTACGCGGCAGGGCCTGCGCCATACCAACCGCTGCTGGGTCGAGAGGTGCAGCAGGTCCAGGCGCGCCTTTTTCGCCAGACGGTGCAGGCCGGTGTGGTGCCAGTAGAGATTTTTCAGCGGGCTTTTGTATTTCGCGGGGTACGTTATTATCTCCAGCCCGTCGGCGCGGAACGAGTCGGCCTCGTCCTTGCGCGCGAAGATCACGAACTCGTGCGCGCCGCCGAATCGCGGCAGCCGCCGAGCCAGGTTTGTCTCGTACTGCCCGATGCCCGAGCGTCCTCCGTCCGAATACGACGCTACGAATCCTATCCTGGCCAAGGTCTACTCCGTTTTAGTTTTTTCGTTTTCCGCGGCGCCGCGCACGGCTTTCTCCATGCTCGCCTCGATTTTTTTCGCCGCGATTCCCGGCATGAAATCCTGCAGCACGCGCCGATGTCCCTCCAGCCCCATCTTCTCGGCGAGATCGCGGTCGTCGAGCAATTTGCCGATCGCCTCGGCGAGCGCCTGCGGCGTAATCTCCTTCGCCAGTATGCCGGTGCGTCCGTCGTCGAGCCAGTCCGATACGCCGCCCACGTCGAACGCGACCACCGGCCTGCGCCGCACCATCGCCTCAAGCCCGACCAACCCGAACGGCTCGGCCCAGACCGACGGCACGGCC
>JAUWEX010000264.1 GCA_030607235.1 Planctomycetota bacterium
TTGTGGTGCTAATTTTAGTTGTGGGAAAGGTTTTTATGAGCCTGGAAAAAAAACACGCCCGGTTGAGTGCGGGGGAAAGCATATTCTTCGATAGGTACGGTCTGCGCTTCCTCAAGACCCTGCGTCAGATAACCCGGGCGATGGATATTCACTCGCGCAGGATAAACAACGACTACCGCGTAACCGTGCCGCAAATGATCTGCCTCTGTGCGCTCGCAAACACCGAGCCGATGACTCTCTCGCAACTGGCCACAGGTGTAAGCCTAAGCGCCAGCACGACTAACGGCGTAGTGGACAGGCTCGAAGCCAAAGGCCTTATACAACGCAGCCTCGCACCCGGCGACCGGCGCAAAAAGATGCTGAATATCACCGACGCGGGCCGGGTACTGACCAACGAAGCGCCGTTGCTGTTGCAGGACCGCCTTGCGAAGGCGCTAAGCGCGCTGCCGGAACTCGAACAGGCCGCAATCACGCTTTCGCTGGAGCGCATCGCGGACCTTATCGACGCCAACCATATTGAAAACCCGACCGACCAGCCGCCCGGCGAGTCGGCCCGAAAGGAGTAAATGATGACTTTGTCAAAATCGCAAACGAGAATTATAAACGCCATGGACGATGTCTCTCTCTCCAACTGGCGCGACTGGCGGTGGCAGATCAGGCACTGCATCCGCGACCTGGAGACCTTCGAGGATCTGCTCGGCATCGAATTGAGCGAAGGACAGCGCAAGGCGTTCAGCAAAACGGTCGAGAAGTTTCCGATGTCGATAACGCCGTATTACCTCTCGCTGATCTCGGTGGAGGATTACGAAAACGATCCGGTATTCAAGCAATCCTTCCCCTCGCCCGCCGAACTGCAGGTTACGCGGTACGATATGAGCGATCCGCTCAGCGAAGACAAGGACAGCCCCGTCGAGGGTGTTACACATCGGTATCCCGACAGGGTATTGCTGCTGGTGAGTAACGTTTGTTCGATGTATTGCCGCCACTGCACACGCAAGAGGCGTGTCGGCGACCGGGACTTCATCCCCGACAAAGAAACCATCGGCAAAGGCATCGACTACATCCGCCGCACCCCGCAGGTGCGCGACGTGCTGATGAGCGGCGGGGATCCGTTCCTGCTCTCGGACGAGTACCTGGACTGGATTTTGTCGGAACTGCGCGCGATAGATCACGTGGAGGTCATCCGCATCGGAACACGCACACCGGTAGTGCTGCCGTATCGCATAACCGAAAATCTGGTGAATGTGTTAAAAAAACATCATCCGCTTTGGATCAACACACACTTCAACCACCCGTGCGAACTGACCGAATCTTCGCGCGCGGTACTGGCGCGGCTGGCGGACGCGGGGATTCCGCTGGGCAACCAGTCGGTTTTGCTGGCCGGCGTCAACGACTGCCCGCGTATCATGCGCAAACTCGTCCACAAATTGGCCTACAATCGCGTGCGGCCGTACTACCTCTACCAGTGCGACCTCTCCGAGGGCCTGTCGCATTTCCGCACCCCGATCGGCAAGGGCATCGAGATACTCGAAAGCCTGATCGGCCACACGAGCGGTTTTTGCGTGCCGACCTATGTGATCGACGCGCCCGGCGGCGGCGGGAAAATACCGGTAATGCCCAACTATCTCGTCTCTTGGTCGACCAACAAGGTCGTGCTGCGAAATTACGAAGGCGTAATCTGCTCTTACAAAGAGCCCGATTCCTACGAGCCGTATTTCTGCGACCGGGACTGCGAAAAGTGCGACCTGCAACTCAAACTCGACGACGCCGACGAGCAAAAGGCGCTGGGTATCGAGAAATTGCTGGCCGACCACGACCGTACGATAGCGCTGGTGCCCGCCACGAACGAACGACTCTCACGACGAAACAACGATGAATAAAACGCGGCGCACAACAAAATCACAACGGCACAACAACATGCAAAAAGATACCATTGAAAAAATCGGCTCGGCCACGATACAGCACGGCGCACTCAACCGCAGAATATACCTGATGAAAATCGGCGACGAGGAGCCTGATAGTATCATCCCGCAACTGCGGCAACTTGCGGAACGCAACGCCTACTCGAAAATCTTCGCCAAGGTCCCCGCGTCCGCTACGCCGCAATTTCTGCGGGCAGGATACGTACAGGAAGCGGAAGTGCCGGGGTTTTACGGCGGGCGCGAGGCGGCCTGCTTCGTCTCACTGCTCGTGGACCCACGACGCGCCGTTTCCGACAACGCGGAGGAAATCGCCGCGATCATCGAACTGGCCCGGAAAAAAGCCGCCTCGCCCGTCGCGGGAAAAGCCGCCGAAAAACCCGTGCGGCTGCACGCCTGCAAAGCGGACGAAGCCGAGGCAATGAGCAAACTCTACAAAAAAGTATTCCCCTCCTATCCTTTCCCGATTGACGACCCGGCGTATCTGCGGCAAACCATGCGCACACACATTGTCTATTACTGCGCAGAGGTCGACGGCGCACTGGCGGCGCTCTCGTCGGCGGAAACCGATGCGGATTCGTCGAACGTCGAGATGACCGACTTCGCGACGCTACCCGAGCATCGCGGGATGGGACTGGCGCAGCGACTGCTGACGCAGATGGAGGTCGACATGCGCGGCAAAGGTTTCGCCACCGCCTACACGATCGCACGGGCAGCCTCGGCGGGGATGAACGTCGTCTTCGCACGCGGCGGCTACGAGTACGGTGGAACGCTGGTCAACAACACCAACATTTCGGGCCGGATCGAGAGCATGAATGTCTGGCACAAGCACCTCGCAATCAACTGACTCCTCACCGTAAAAAAGGGAAAGGACGACCTCTTGG
This sequence comes from Planctomycetota bacterium, assembly GCA_030607235.1. Lineage (GTDB taxonomy): Bacteria > Planctomycetota > B129-G9 > B129-G9 > B129-G9 > JAUWEX01. Next base: position 2,804 of record JAUWEX010000264.1, read on the forward strand.
CCGTCCTTTTTCTTATCGGGGCGACTGGATTTGAACCAGCGACCTCT
>JAUWEX010000016.1 GCA_030607235.1 Planctomycetota bacterium
ATAACGACTCTTCTGGCGGAGCGGCTGCCGTTTTACGCGGGAACGCGCCATGTCGGCTTCAAGACCGACGACAAATCGCCCGAAGAGGTCGCGGACTGTATTATCGCCTACCTGAAAAACAAAAAACGATGATTGACCTCAAGCCTCTGATCGAAAAAGGGCTGTTTTCCGAAGGGTATCGTTCTCTGCGGGACGGAGAGGCGATGCCGCGAGGATTCTCCGTAAACGAATCCCCCGACGAATACGGCAAGCCTTCGCCGCAAAAAATCCGCGAACGCCTCGTAAGCGCCGTCTGGTTCGACCAAAAAATCAACAAAGACGCGCTCGTCCTCGACAACGGCAAACCGGTTTCGATAATCTCGAAGGGGCGTTGGAATCTGGTCGGCGGGCCGGACTTCACTCACGCCGAAATCCGCGTAGGCACAAGGCCGCTCAAGGGCGATGTCGAGATACACACCTACTCGTCGGACTGGTACAAGCACAATCACAACCAGAATTCCGCCTACAACAACGTTGTCCTGCACGTTGTGATGTTCAACGACCGGAGCGTCGAGAACGTCCGTCGCTGCGACGGTTCGGCGATCCCGCAACTGACGCTGTCGCGGTTTCTCGACCGGCCGCTGGCAGAACTCGCGGCTCATATCGATATCACCGACTACCCTGCGGGCCGCGACGCGGCCGACGGCCCTTGCAGCACATCTCTCGTCGAGAAAGACGACTGGGCGGGGGGCTTTCTCGACCTCGCGGGCGATTGGCGGATGCTGGACAAGGCGGCGCGGTTTGAAGCGATGCTGAAGGTGGACAGCCCGCAGATCGTTTTGTACCGCGGGATTATGGAGGCACTGGGCTATCCGGTCAACAAGATGTCTTTTCGACGACTTGCGGCACTGGTCGGACCGGAAGCGTTGCACCGGCAGATTGCGCGGCCCGACACCGAGGTCTCGCTGCTGTCGGGGCAGGCCCTGCTGATGGGCACGGCGGGGCTGATACCGGAATCCACAACCGACTTCGAAGGCGATATTTGCGAATACGTTCGGGGGATACGGGAAGAATGGGCGAAGATCAATCAGGAATCGTCGAAAGCACAAATGGAGAAAAGCGAGTGGTGTTTCGGCGGCACGCGGCCGCAAAATTATCCTTATCGCAGAATCGCAGCGATCATCGCGTTTGTCGGCGGATTGAAAGGCAAAGATTCTTTCGTAGAAATCATCAGAATACTGGGCGACGAAGCGGTTTCGCCAAAAAAGGCCCGCGGGCGAATCGCGGCATTTTTCGCCGTCGCCGACGAGTGTGCGGGCGATTGCGCGGAGGGGCGTTACTGGCTGCGGCATAATATCTTCGGCGGGGCGCAGTCCAAAACTGCGCGCAGGATGTTCAGCGCCGAGATAATCGGCAACATCACAGTCAACATTCTCGTGCCACTTTGCCTTGCGTTCGCGCGGAAGACCGGCGACGAGCCGCTGGAGCGCGCGCTGCACCGCTTTTACGCAGCGCACCCCAAACTCCCGCCCAGCAACATAACCCGTTTCATGCTCCGTCGGATGTTCGGCAGGCAGTCCGGGACTACGGTTGTCAACAACGCCCGACGGCAACAGGCCCTTTACCAAATATACCGCGATTGTTGCGAGCACAACGACACGCACTGCGAGAGTTGCGTTCTGATGCGGGCAATAGGCGGGCAATAGATCGATAGAAAACAGGCGTATTTGAATTTGGGAATTTTTCTTGAATTGACGGTATGCGGTTGTATAATCACAAACGTATGGATTTATTGACGTTCCAAGTCGAATGGCAGTGGAATTATTCAGGAGATGGCTATGCCGAACAATGAGAAGGGGACATGCCGGGATGTCTTCAAAACCTTTAAGTACAGCATTTCTCTTAACAAACTTCTCGTAGCATTTATAGCCGTTGTATGGTTTAACATCCTCGATTTCGTCTGCTTCGGCGGGAATTCCATAGGCGGCAACGTCTACAGAAGCATCACAGACGCATTTTACTGGCTGTTCAGCAACAACGATCTGGTAATGAGCGCCAAGGCGTTTTTGAGTATCCCCTCGGCGTTTATTCCGACCTACGCCGCCAACACGGCGTTCGGGCTTAAAGTACTCTACACGATCCTGTTCTACCTCGGAGCCTGGATACCGATTGCGTTCCTTATCGGGGTCATAACCCGCATCAGCGCGGTTCAGGTTGCGCGCGACGAAAACATCGGCCTCAAGGAATCGTTCGGCTTCGCGCAGCGGAAATACCTCGCGTTTTTCCTGCCGATAGTGCTGGTTTTCGCGGTTTTTGGGCTGGTGGGTATCGGCTTCAATCTTGTGATTGGACTGGCCGGGTACATTCCCTACGCAGGTGAAATTCTCGTACCGGTGCTGTATCCGGTGGCCGCGATTTTCGGGTTGCTGGCGGTGGTTGCTATCGTCTTTGGACTGCTGGGCTTCCCGCTCATGGCCCCGACAATCAGCGTCGAGGGGCAGGACGCCTTCGACGCGCTGAGCCGTTCGTACCACTATTCCGTGCAACGCCTCGGCAAGTACGTCGTCTGCCTGGCGTTGTTGTTCTTCTTCCTCGTGCCGTGCACGTGGTTTATGAGCACGGTGATTATCGATAAAATCGAGAAGGTAACGCTGAGTTCTTTCCAGACGTTGGGGCTGGATGAAAAAGAGATGCCGGTAATCGACGGCAAGGGTGATGAAAAAGTCATGACGCCCGATCAATACGACAGAATGATGGCGGCGTATACGAAATGGCCCAGCCGTTCGAAATATGTGATTACGGTCGAAGACAAGGAAACCGCACAAGTAGAAAAAGGCCCGTTTTTCGTCAGGGACGATGAGGAATTGAAACAATTCCTCGCACAGGGCAAACTCAACGATCCGGTTGTGCGGGAGATCCAGTTGAGCGGCAGCGAAGAAGTCGGCGGCTTTATCCTCATGGGCTGGATTAAGGCATTGCGCTATCTTGTGGGCGCGTTTGTGTTGTGCTTCTTACTCACGGGCAGCACGATTATCTATTTCATCCTGCGCAAGCAGATCGATGGTGCGGAAGTCTACGATGTTTTCATCGAAGGTGAAGACGAAGAGTTCGAATTCGGAGATTTCGAGGAAACCACCGAAAAAACGGATAACGAGAAATCGGGCGAATAAAAACGCGGCGAATCGTCGCTGTGAAAAAAAAATCGTAAATTTCATTTGCACCAGCAATTATCGGGCTATAATAAAATAGTGGGGGGGTTGGCAGTTATTATAATCATAAATAATACCAGTCAAAGGAGCGGTTAATGGCCACCATAACCAAGAAACATCTAGTTACCGTTGCATCGGAAAAAGCAAAGATCAAATACAGCAAGGCAAAAGAAATCGTCCAGGCGTTTCTCGACCAGATGATCGAAGAACTGACCAGCGGCAACAAAATCGAGCTCAGGGATTTTGCTGTTTTCAACACAAAGATGCGCAAGGCCAGAAAAGCCCGCAATCCCCGCACAGGCGAAGAAATCCAGGCGCCGTCCAAGAGGGTCGTTACCTTCAAGGCCGGACGCCTGATGAAGGAAAGGGTAAAATAACCCTTAACATGCCGTAAAGAACGCCCGTTGCCGGATTACACCCCGGTAACGGCGTGCATCATGCACAACGGGCCTACAACCGTCAGGCTTCATTCGGGCGTGTCGAAAAAACCACAAACCATCATATTGCTTTCCGGCGGCCTTGACTCCACCGTCGCGCTGGCCCATGCGCGAAAGAATTCCCGGGTCAAACTCGCTCTTTGCTTCGATTACGGCCAACGCGCCGCATCGCGCGAACTGAAGGCCGCCGAAAAAATAGCATCCGGATACCGCATCCCCCATAAAATTATACGCCTGCCGTGGCTCAAGCGACTCGGCGGTAGCGCCCTTACGGACCGGGGCGAGACGATACCACATGATACCGATCTGACGGGCGAGGGGGCGGAGCGATCCGCGGCGGCGGTGTGGGTTCCGGGCCGCAACACGCTTTTCATATCTATCGCACTGGCACATGCGGAAGCGCTGAAGTGCGAGCGCATCGTCGCGGGATTCAATCACGAAGAGGGGCGGACTTTTCCGGACAACAGCGCGGAATATACTACAACGGTTAACGAGATGCTGGCCGAAGCGACACACGGTGCGGTTGCGCTGGAATGCCCGCTTGCCGCTATGGACAAAGCCGAGATCGTCGCTCTCGGGCGCAGGCTGCGCGCACCTGTCGAGGAAGTCTGGCCGTGTTACGAGGGACGACGTTCGATGTGCATGAAATGCGAATCGTGTCGGCGTTTCGTCCGGGCGCTTAAGGACAGCGGCAACTGGGAGTGGTACCTTGCGCGCAGGAAGAATATGAAATGATGGGCGAGCGAGGCGGATACATAACCGAGATATTTCCGGCGATCCAGGGCGAGGGGCTTTTTTGCGGCGAGCGTCATCTGTTCGTCCGCTTCGGCGGCTGCAACCTGCGATGCGCCTACTGCGACACGCCCGAAGGGATGGAACGCCCCGAAGAGTGCCTTGTCTACGTATCCGAAACTCCGAAACGTCTTCGGAATCCGCTTTCGGCGGAGGATCTGGCCGGGATTGTCGGGGAGATGTGCTCGACACCCGGGCTGAACCGCGCTCTGGCGCTGACCGGCGGCGAACCGCTGTTGCAGGCGGCGTTTTTGGCGGAATTCCTACCGCTGAATCGCCGCAACGGCATTCAACATCTTCTCGAAACCAATGGAATTTTGCATGAAGAATTGCAAAAGGTGGTGGACTTCCTGGACGTGGTGAGCACCGATATCAAGATCGAATCGGCCACCGGCCAGCCGCCGCGCTACAAGGACAATTTGCGTTTCCTTGAGATAGCAACCCGCAAGCAAACCCTGGTAAAGGTCGTCGTCAACGCGGAAACATGTCGGGACGAAATCGAAACCGTCGCCGGATTGGTAGCAAGCGTCAGTCCGGCGATCCCGCTGATTATCCAACCCCAGACGAATACCGACGGCAGCGCGGAGCGCTCGTCACGAAACGTCATGGACCTGCACGAGGCCGCCTCGATGCATCTTGACACGGTGCGCGTCATCCCGCAGATTCACAAGTTCATGAAAATCAAGTAGCCGTTACTTGAAAATCCGCATCGTATCACCGCTTAAAATGACAAGCCTTCCGTTAACCACTTTGGCCGCAATCTCGCTTTGTTTACCGCCTTGCGAAGTTTGACGCACCCTCGTAACCAGAGCGCCGTTTTTAACATCGAGAACGGAAACGACAAAACTAGAAGATGCGGAATTGTCTTCATTGGCTTTGACAAAAGTAGCCACAACATATCTCGTGTCCATTTGCGCGTGATTGAATCTTCCGATTCCCTGGATGTCCTTACTCCAAAGATTCCTGCCGCTTTTCATGTCGTAGAGTGAGGCCCGGTATTTTTTTCCGCTTTCCGTTATTACCAGCAAATTGTCGCCGTTTATCGCGGCCTTGCGTATTCTGCCCGGAGCGTTGCAGGTCGAAACGTTTTTTCCTTCCAGCACGCCGTATACATACACGCGGCTTCTGTACGGGTTATAGTGAATTGCATATTTACCGGAGACAACCGTATTCGCATCCGCATAATTGGGCCTGTTTTCTATTTCGGTGCAATTATACAGATCGAATATGCGCGATGTTCGCTTTCCGTCCTGCAACATAAGCAGTCTTTCGCCTGCAATCTCACAAAAGTATCGTGCATTTTGTCCGAGATCTATTTTGCACCTTGTCTTTCCCGTCAAGATGTCTGTAATCCTGCATTCCATCGCTCTACTATTTGTTTGAACGCTGTTGACGGTAACATAGCAATCTCCGGCAACGTTTATCGGTCGATTAAAAAATCTTATCGGTTCGTGTTTCGCGACAACCTTGCCCGAACTCATGTCAAGCAGGATAAAATTGTTATTATCGCGTTCAAAGTGCGCAATCGCCGCCAAATTGCTGCCGAAGGGCAAACCTTGAGCCCAAGCGAAAGTGTTATTCTCGACGTGACGCCACAGGGTCGTGCCTGTTTTCAGGTCGATGCATTTTATTTCGGTTTCCAGCCTGGATTGGCTTTGCGTAATGAACCTGCTGCCGCTCGCATAGAAACCATAACAGTAGTATTTGGTCAGGTCGGGCGGGGTGATTTCGGCGATGACTTCGTAATCCTGGCTTTTTTTGCCGTTTCCACAGGTCAATATCACCTTCTCGCCGGGTTGTACCTTATCAAGCGCTCTAACCAAATCGTCTATGTTTTTCGTTTCCTGCCCGTTAATTTTCAGAATTCGCTGCCGCGGTGTTATGCCGGCTTTCTGCGCCGGGCTTCCTTGAACAATTTGTCCGATATGGAGACTTTTGCTGTAATAGAATCCGAGCCAAACGTTAGGCGTACTGTTGACCCACAGCATCTTGCCCGTTGCGGCGTCCCAGCAACGTAAAACACTCATGTTGACCGTTAGCATCCTCCCGGACATGATATCGGGCTTTCGTCCTTTGGGAGTAATCATTCGTGGAACGGCATGTCTCACAAAATACGAATCATTATTTTTGTCGTTCAGGGCAAGCCCCAAATCGATGCTAAACCGCTCTTGTGGACTGGCGCCTAACGAATCGGTTTGATCCGTCATACCTGCTTCCCGGGCATGAATATCAGCCAGCCGCTCGGCGGCGAAAGCGACGACGCTTTTTTGCGTCCCGTCGATATCCGCAACCGTCTCCGGCGGTAGTTTCGAGAGCCTTAACAGCGCATTCATTGCGGGAGCGTATTCTTCAAAACCGCTGGAGAGGCGTTGCAGCCCCAGCAGCGCGTCGACGTTTTCCGCGTCGGGTATCTTTCTGCCCGCCATGTTTTTATAAACCACCAGTGCCATCGACGCGCGCCCGGATTTTTCATAAATCTCCGCCAGATGCGCCATAACCTTGTTGGCGGCGAGGCTGTTGGGATATTTTTCGTAAAAAGCGATATGCGCCTGCTCGTCGGCACCCGCCAGTACAGCCTCACCAGCCTTCGCCGCTTCTTCGTCAAAATTTGCGTAACATTGCCGACCATATTTCGTTATCAGTTCACCGATGCGGGCCGTGGCGTAATAATGAGAGGAGTGTTGGATGCCGCTGCCGATGTCGTACATGGTACCGGGAATATCGGAGATGACTTTGCGATACATCCTAACGGATTCAACGCCGTTTTTGGCGAAGTCGTGAATTGTTGCCAGGGCAAAGGCCGTCCGTACCTTGAGAGTCGGGTCGATAGCCGCTTCAAAACCTAATTCCGCATACTTCAGGGCCTCCTTGATATCGCCACGCGCGAGGCTTTCGTCAATCAGCCGCAGGCAGCAGGTGTTGAGTTCACCGCCGACTCGCTCAAATAGAGACGATCCGTTGAGCGTGGCCTCGCGATCGACTTTTTCGAAAACGGTCTTGTATTCATCCGCCGCATCGACCAGTTTTCCGGCGTCGAACAATGCCCGCGCCCGCTTGTACCGCAGCGCCATATCGTCGGGATTTTTCTTGATGGCCTCGCTGAGGTTTTCCTCTATCAGCGGATCGTTAAACGCGACGATCTCCATGGTGTTGATCAGATAAAGCCCCGATTTGACCGCGACGACGTTCGACGGATACATTTCGTCACGTTCCCAGTCGAAGATTTCCGCAAAGGTCTTCGTTTTTCTATCGAATTTCGTCAGGCCTTCGGCGGTGGAGATATAGATGGCCGATTTCGTCAGTGCCGGCCTGCCGACGGGTACGGACAATCCGCCTTTTTCGGGAAAGACGTCGACAATTTTCGAGGTGTTTACGTCGATAATTACCAATCGCTCGTAATTTCTGTGTTTCGCGAGGCAAAACAGTTTGCCGTCGTCGAGTCCGGCAATGTAGCGCAATTCCGGCATGTGCACGCTCCACAGCAGTTTGCCGGTTTTGCCGTCGACGCAGAAGATATAATTGGAATCCTTAGGCGCGACAATCATGTTGCCTTTGTAAATTATCGGATGGTTCACCCTCCAGTATCGCGGATTAGGATTTTCGGCGTCCAGTGTCATGCGGCGTGTTCTGCCGAAGAAGTATTCCTGGTTGTACCGCGTTATCCATTTCTCCTCAAGCGATATAAGGTCGATCGCCACGAAAGTTCCCGAAGACATTACGACGTAGGCGATGTCATTATTGAGGGCGATATAGTCTATCATTACCGGTTCACTGTATGCCGAACCGGTTCCGCGGCGCGTGGCGATGAACTTACGCCATTTTTCTTTGCCCGTTTTAGCGTCCGCACAGATGAGATAAAAATTGGGATGAAATCCCTCAATGCTCTGGGCGACAAACAGAACGCCGTCCTTGTAGGGCACGATTGGCCCGGAAAACCTGAATTCGTTGTTGAGTTTGTCGTAAGTGCTTTTGAGTATGAGGTTGGTGTCTTTGCGACTGTTCCACAGTTCCTCGCCGGAGTTTACGTCAATCGCGTGGACCATGCCTTCCAGGAAATAACCTCGACCCGACATGGTTTGGAACGCAGAAATGAAATACGCCACTCCGTCATGCACGGTGCAAAACGTATTCGGAGGCGGAAGGTGGGCAGGGGACTGATTGAGGCGCCTTATGCTCGGAGAAGCATACATCCGCTGTCCGTTATAACCGTCAAGGGCATACAGACACGTGCCTACAGCAACAAATACCTTGCCGTCCGAAACAGCGGGCACGGTTGAGACAAGATAAGGCCGTTTTTTTGGTTCTCTCATCCCGGTACGGTTGCGGTAGAAGGTTACATCGGCGGGGACTTCGTATTTCCATTTCAGCCCTCCGATCCTGCCTTCCGAACCGTCCATGAGCGCGTTGCATGCGACGTTTCCGCCGAAAGCAGGGCGATCGTCTATCGGTCGCGCTATCGGTAGCTTGCAGGCGGTTATTAGCCCGTCAAGATAATCGCCCAGACTTTTCTCGCGCTTTTCTACGCTTATCTTTGCCTTGCTCAGTTCCAGGTGTCGGTCGAGTATTGCGCGATAGTGTTTCAGGTAGTCGATCTTTTCCAGTTTTGCGCTGGCAAGCGCTGCCTTCGCAAGCACGACGGCAAAAGCGCCGGGAGCGGCTTTTATCGTTAAGGGCCAATTGGCTCTTACCTCGATTATCCTGTTGTACAACGTCGCTGCGGCACCGTAGTCGCCGTTCTCCAGCGCAACGTTGGCGGCCAACTCTCCCGCCGCCAGGCCGCTTTCGGTGAATGGATACTTTCGGAAGAGAGACATCAGGCCTGAATAATCTCTTCGGGCTGCCAGTTTTTTCATCTCCCGCGCAGCCGTTGATTCAAAGAGACGCCGGTAGATAGCCAGGGACCGGTCGTCCAGTTTCATAAGCGCCCTGTGGCAGTATTCGATGCCGGACAACATATATTCCATTTTTATGTATTCATCGCCACCGATCCTGTACATTGCCCGGGGATTCTTATCCAGGGCGATCTGAACGGCTTCCTGGTATTTGCGGATACACTTCTCCGCATCGCCATTGCGATGCGCTTCTTCGGCCTCGACGATCGACTCTTCCATCTCGGGGCAGTCTTCGAAAATCGTTGCGTTGCCAAAACCGCTCTCGCCTTCGGCGCCGCCCACAAAACGCGAGCCAGGTAGTAGTACGATAACTCCAATGACGCTCACCAGCACGATATGTCGGATTGTCATAATCGCTCCAGAGATTTAATTAAGAGTTCCTGAAAAAATGATTTTCGTAACGAGACCGAGCGAAAAGAGCGTCAGCAAGGCCGCAGGGGTCAAATACCCGGAGGCAACCCTTTTGCGGGTTGTCGAGGACATTGGGCCCCGAGAACGCTGCGGACGCTCTTTGCAGCCGGTCGCAGCAGAAAACTCGTTTTGTCAGGGGCTCTAAAGTTAGTACTTCAATGATACAATAAAATACGAATTCTCATCGAAATCGTTGGCCTATGCGTGTGCTATAATTTCGCGGGCGCGCAAGCATATTACCGATTCTGGAAATCTTGCAAACATACCGAATTTTGTTATAATTTCCAATTCGGAATTTTATCATATTTTTCATATTTTTACTAATTTGTGAGAGACATACCAGATGATAATCGGACTTGATATAGGTTCCGTCAGCGTCAATGCAATACTGATGGATGAAGGAAATGCGATACACGAGGAAATTTACCTGAGAACGCAAGGCCAACCTGCGGAGAAGGCCCTCGAAGCGATCAACATAATCCTCGCAAAACACCCGCAGGCCGAAATCGAAGGCGTCGCCCTTACCGGCAGCGGCGGCAAATTGCTTGCCAGGATACTGGACGGCTTTTTCGTAAACGAACTCGTCGCGCAATCCACCGCCACCGGCACGCTCTATCCCGAGATCAAAACCTTGATGGAGATCGGCGGCGAGGACAGCAAACTGATCCTGCTGGAAAAAGACGAAGCCGGCGCGGTGCGCATCAATGACTTCGCCATGAACACGGTCTGCGCCGCGGGAACCGGCTCCTTCCTCGACCAGCAGGCCGAACGGCTCGGCATTTCCATCGAAAACGAATTCGCCGAACTCGCGCTGAAATCCCAAAAGCCGCCCCGCATTGCCGGACGCTGCTCAGTGTTCGCAAAGACCGACATGATTCACCTCCAGCAAGAAGGCACCGCCGATTACGATATCGTCGCCGGACTCTGCTGGGCGATGGCGCGCAACTACAAAAGCAACATCGGACGCGGCAAAGAATTCGAAAGGCCCATCGCCTTCCAGGGCGGAGTCGCCGCGAACAAAGGCATCGTCAAGGCCTTCGAAGATATACTTGAACTGGAACCGGACGAACTTTTCATCCCCGAACACTTCGCCTCCATGGGCGCGATAGGCGCGGCGATAGACGCCCGCACAAACGGCAAACTCAAGCCCTTCAGCGGCACCGAGCCGATCGAACGATTCCTCAAAAACCGCGAGGTCGACTTCGAGACCCTCAAGCCGCTCAAAGGCGACGGATACCCGATCAACCTCGAAACCGTCGAAATACCTGCGGGGCAAAAGGTCGAGGTCTACGTCGGCGTGGACGTCGGCTCCATCAGCACCAACATCATCGTGATAGACAAGGACAACAACATACTGGCGCGCCGCTACCTGATGACCGCCGGACGCCCTCTGAAGGCCGTTACGCAGGGGCTTCTCGAAGTAGGCAAAGAAATCGCCGACAAGGTTATTGTCAAGGGCTGCGCCACAACCGGCTCTGGGCGCTACCTGACCGGCGAATTCGTCAGCGCGGACTTCGTCAAAAACGAAATCACCGCTCACGCAACCGGCGCGGCCTCTATCGATCCCGAAGTCGACACGATCTTCGAAATCGGCGGTCAGGACTCCAAATACGTCAGCCTCGAAAACGGCGCGATCGTCGATTTCACGATGAACAAGGTCTGCGCTGCGGGAACCGGATCCTTCCTCGAAGAGCAGGCCCAAAAACTCGGCGTGGATATCAAAGGCGAATTCTCCGAACTCGCCCTCAGC
>JAUWEX010000352.1 GCA_030607235.1 Planctomycetota bacterium
GCGTCGAGGGGCTGCAACTGCAAAATCTCCATCGCGCGCGGCACGTCGGATTCGCGCACCTGCAACTTCACCCCGCCGACAAAATTGTTATAGAGGTTGTAGATCGCGACGATGTTTTCGTCCTGCAGAAAGCACTCCACACCCTCCATGTCCAGTCTCATCCGCGCCAGATGCGCCTTGGTCACGTTGTTGAAGGTCGCTATGGTTATCAGTCGCTCTACCACGGCCCTCGCTCCTGCGGATTGCGCGCGTAGGTTATCGCCACGCGCCTGGAGATGCAGAGGTACACAATCCAGGCAACGACAATAGAGCTGTGTAGCACCATATCCCTTATCATGGCCGGCAATATTGCCTTTATTAAGAACGTTGGCAGACCCGCCGCCGTAAATATCAGGACGAAGGAAACGACGGAATAGGCAAGCGCAATAATAAGGAATATCCTTGCAATCCCCACGGCATTCGGCCGCACAGCCCACAGTCTGTATCCCGCAAAAATACTGAATCCCACCAGCAATGCAGTCGCAATTGTGTCCATAACACACAATAGACCGAATGCCGGGAACTTTTCGGCCACCGTTATAGCGTCTTCGTACGAAACGGCAAGCACGAGGACGGTAAAAAACGGCGCGATAATGGTAAGATAAATGCACAAAAACAACAGCCAGCCCCTGACCCCGCACAGGTTTTTCGCCCCGCAGAAAGTCGGCTGCGCGTACTGGGAGCCGTATTGCGGGTAGTAATTTTGCGGCGGGTAGCCTTGCAGCGGAGGCCCGTACTGCGGCGGCTGATTGGGATACTGCCCGCCCCCTTGCGGCGGATAACCCGGCGGCGGAGGGCGGTTTTCCGGCGAAGGCGGATACGGACCCTGCGGCCCGCCCTGCGGGGGATAGCCGTACTGCGGCGGCTCGTTGTATTGAGGCGGCTGTCCGGGGGCGTTCTCCTCCGGCGGATTGTCGTTTCTCTCTTCGTTCTCCATAGACACTCTTTCCGAAAAAAATCACATCGCGAATCCGCGCACAAGATTTGCCAGTAAGTGGCAGCACCTGGCCTCTTTTTGTCCTCAGGCAAAAAGCAGGGCGTCCCCGCCCGCGGCGGGTTTTCAAATGTGAGAACTGCGCCCTTCCCCCCGTATTTCCAGCATTTTTATACCGCGCGGAATATGGCCCGTCAAGCCCTATCCCGCCTCACGGCCCCCCATTTGGCAGCGGACGGTGCCCGGCCTGAAAGGGACACTTCTGCTGTGTTGAAAAGCCTCAAGTCGGACGGCAGGTGGGAACGGAAAATCACAGCCGAGGGCGGCTGTGCCACATAATTTTTTCAAAAGAAAAAATCCTCTATGACGAAAACAAGAACAAAAATCTGTGAAATCTGCGTAATCTGTGGATTGGAAATTGGCTGCGGGCACCGCCCGCCCGGGAGATTCGCCTTTACCTCGCGCGCCGACGCGGTATAATTACAGCGTTCGGTTATCGGTTACGTGGTATGCCACAAACAAAAGGAGCAAGTCATGTCTACGCGCCTAAAAATCGCCGCCCCCGCGATGCTCATCGCGCTTCTCGCCACCCTCGCCGCCCCGGCCCACGCCGCCGACGCGCTGGCGCAGGTCTGCGACCGCGTCAAGCCCTCCGTCGCCTGCATCATGAGCGGCGACAAGCCCATCGGCTCCGGCGTCGTCGTCAAACTCAAAAACGACTACTACGTCTTCACGCTCATCCAATTCGCCGGCAGAGCAGGCGAACGCACCGTCGTGCTGCCCGGCGACAAGAGTTTCACCGCCGCCGTCTACGGCCTCAACGCCGAACGCGGCATCGCCGTGCTCAAAATCAAAGAACCCAAAGACATCGGCGGCGCCGACACCGGCAAGTTCGAAGACCTCGCAATCGGCCAGAAGGTCATCGCCCTGGGCCTGCCCAACGGCGAAGAACTCACCGCGACCTTCGGCATCGTCAGCGCGCTGCACACCGAAAAAGACGCCGCCAAACTCATGGCCGACTACATCATAACCGACGCGCTCATCAGCACCGCCAACTACGGCGGCCCGCTGATCAACATGAAAGGC
>JAUWEX010000302.1 GCA_030607235.1 Planctomycetota bacterium
GTCGTACCCGGCCTGCGAGCGGTACAGGACGGCGATGTCGGCGGGGGCGCGGGCGTCTTCGACGATCATGCGTTTTATCCGGCGGCCTACCTCGGCGATCTCGTCGGCGCGCGAGGGCATTCCGACTATCGCGACGCGGCCCGGCGCGGGGCGGCGTGTGGGGTCGGCGCGGCTGAAGAGGCGCGATTCGTCGAGCGCGCGGCGCGGCGCGGCGGTCGGCGAGCTGAGTTGCCGTGTCTTTGCGTTTTTGAAGGCGCGCTTGATGAGGTTCAGTGTCGAGCGGGTGTTGCCGAAGAGGTCGGCGCGCGAGTCGGTCTCGCAGGTCAGCGTGAAGGTGATTCGCTCACAGTGCTCGCCCATAGCGCGGATGATGTCGAATTCGGCGGTGGTGAAGTCGGCGAAGCCGTCGATGAGCATCTCCTCGACGCGCTCGAAAGGCTCGCGGCGGCCTTTTTCGATGAGGCGACCGGCGCGCCAGAGTTTACCCTGCGAATCGTAGAGGTCGTTGCCGGTGAGGTAGTCCTGGTAGCGACGGTAGATGAGGGCGATTTCGTGTTCGCGCGTGCCGGAGGCGGGGTAGACTTCGAGGAGGTGCTCGGGACGGACGGTGGCTTCTTTGAGGCTCTTGAAGAGGCGGATGAGACTGTCGACGAAGCCGCCGAAGCCGGTGGAGGGCATGAGCGCGGGCAGTGCGGCTTCGCGCTTGAGCGATTCGACGATGCGGTGCAGGATCGCGTGCTGTTGGGCTTCGCTGACTTCGCGCGAGGCCTTTGAGTTGTGGAGGATGATGGGGTTGACGAAATCGTAGAAACTGCAAATGTTGGGCGCGAAGACGCCGTCGATTTTGCCGCCGCCCATCAGGCGGACCTTGGCCTGGTCGACCGCGAGCGCCGTCGGCAGCAGCAACAGCACCTCGCCGCCATCGCCGCGGGCGCGGATTGCGTCGCGGTAGCGGTCGAGCACGAGTTCGGTTTTGCCGCAGGCCGCGGGCGCAACGATAATTTCGACTTCCTGACTCATCTGTTACCTTGTTTCTCCCGGATCGCCGGTATCATATCACAAATCAGCGACATTTTTAGAGTGATTTGCAAAAGTTTGCGCGGCGCAGAAATTTTTTTCGGGAAAATACGTTTTCGCGCGAAAAACAGGCGATTCGGCCCTAAAGGGGGTCTGGTTTTTTGACGATAAATTTGATGAGCGGTATCTCTCGGGATTCCCGTCGTATGGACGGAAATTGCTAATCGTAAAATTAGGCGAATTGTCAGGAAGGAACATTCCTCGTGCAAGACCGAATTCTCGTCGTTGAAGATAGACCCGGAACGCTGGGATTGCTTACGCGATTGCTCGAAAAAGAAGGCTTCGAGGTGTTGCAGGCGAACAACGGCGAGGAGGCGCTCGACATCCTCTCCGACGAATACCCCGATATAGTGCTGATCGATCTTTCGCTCAGCGGCATCGACGGGTTCGACATCTGCGCGGTGATGAAGCGCGACCCCCTCAAGGCGCACATCCCGATAGTCATGTGCGTGCCCGAGGACATCCGAAGCGAATCGGGCAAGGAGAAATTCCGGCCCGACGTTTTCGTAACGCGGCCGTTTTCCAACGGCGACCTGATCACACAGATACAGGCCCGGATAAATATCCACCGGCTCGAAGACCGGCTGATGCTGGTGAACCGGGAGTTGCAGCAGTTGCGCCGCGAACGCCGGCAACAAGCCTCGGGACTGGAGGCGGCGTACCTCGACACGGTCCACTGTCTGCTGGCGGCGGCCGAAGCCAAAGACCCCTACATCAAGGGCCACGCCCACAAGGTCGGCGCTATCGCGCGAATGATCGGCGAGAAAATGGGCTTCGATTCGCGCAGCCTCGACAACCTGGAATACGCCAGTCTTCTGCACGACGTCGGCAAGATCGGCGTGCCGCTGGAGATACTCTCCAAGAAAGGCCGCCTGGCGCGCGAGGAGATGGATGTGATAAAAACGCATCCCGAAATCAGCGTCGAGATCGTCTCGCCGGTCGGATTTCTCAAGCGCGTCGTGCCCATCATCCGCCATCACCACGAAAACATCAACGGCACCGGCTACCCGCTCGGCCTGTCGGGCGAGCAGATTCCCATGGAGGCGCGCGTGCTGGCGATCGCCGACGCCTACGACGCGATGGTCTCGGACAGGCCGTACCGCAAGTCGCTGGAACACTGGCGCGCGATCGAAATCATCGGCGAGCGCGCAGTCTCGCAGTTCGACGCCGAGGTCGCGGGCGTGTTCGTGCAACTGGCCAAAGACGGCCTGCTCGCGGAGGTCTACCCCGAAAACGAATCGCGCACGAATGGGATAACCGACCACGAAGACATCATGCTCAACGATCACAACAACTAGCAGCACATGCGGGCAGGCGGGGCCTGCTCCCAAGCGGGTAGACCCACCTATTCCAAAACCCGCGCCCTGCTTTTTGCCT
>JAUWEX010000126.1 GCA_030607235.1 Planctomycetota bacterium
GTTTAATCAGTATGCTGGTCAGTTTTTTTTCAAAAAGGGCCATTATTCGTTGTCCGGTTGGCTTGTCGTACCGGGATTAAGCGCCCGGAGCGAACTCATGAATACGCTGAAAGACGTTATATAGGGCTGAACGCGCAGGCCGGTCGATTTGCGAATCGTGTCGATTACGCTCTTTTCCACGTAATCGCATATCCCCACGATAAAGGTGTTGCCGATTACGTCGAGCGGCAGAATCTTGTACTTCTTCGCCATATCCATCGATATGTGCTTGAAGAGTTCTTTGTTGATGTAGTAGCGCGACGCGTCGATATAGGGCAGCGACATGTTTTTGAGCAGCGTCCTGACAATGTCGGTCTCGGCCACGAAGCCCAGGCCCATTATCGCCTCCAGAAAGGTCTCGTTGTCCTTTTCGGCGCGCTCCGTCGCGTGCTCGGCGGATTCTTCGTCGAGGTGGCCTTCCTGTATAAGGAGTTCCTTTAGTCCGCCTGTTGTGGTTTCCGACTTCATTTTTATCTCCCCTGGCTCTGGATTTGTTGATAGGGGTATGAATACGGCTGCTGCTGGGCGATGTTCTGGCTTTGATGTCCCTTCTGGCAGAGGCGTTTTAGGTCTTCGACGTCGGTTGAGCGTTGCATTGCTTCCTCGTAAGTAATCAGGTTGCGAGTGAGCAGTTCGTGGATGGATTGATTCATCGTGCGCATTCCGAGTTTCCCGCCGGTCTGGATGATCGAGTAAATCTGGTGCGATTTGTCGTCGCGGATCAGCGCCCGCACTGCGGGGTTGGCGATCATGATTTCGATGGCCAGTACTCGGCCTTTGCCGTCGGCCCGCGGTATCAACTGCTGGCAGAAGATCGCCTGAAGCGAGAAGGAGAGCATCGTACGTATCTGTTGCTGCTGGTATGCGGGAAACACGTCGACGATACGGTTAACCGTCTGGACGGAATCGCTGGTGTGCAGCGTGGCGAGGGTCAGATGGCCGGTTTCCGATATCGTCAGCGCGGCCTCGATCGTCTCCATGTCGCGCATTTCGCCGATTAGCACGCAGTCGGGGTCCTGTCGCAGGATCGCACGTAACGAGTTGTGAAATCCGTGCGTATCCGTGCCGATCTCGCGCTGGTTTATCAGGCAGCCTTTATTATTGTGGATGAAGTCGATCGGGTCTTCGATGGTTATGATGTGTTCCTTGCGCGTCTGGTTGATGTGGTCGATCATCGCCGCCAGAGTCGACGATTTACCGCTGCCGGTCGCGCCGGTTACGAGGATCAGGCCCTTGGGGATCGAGCAGAGCGATTTGCAGAGTTCCGCCGGCAGACCCAGTTCGTCGAAGCCCATAATCTCGTAGGGTATCACGCGGAACACGCCGCCGATCGAGCCGCGCTGGCGGAAGACGTTGGTCCTGAACCGCCCCAGGGCCTTGATTCCGAAGGAGAGATCGAGTTCGTATTCCTTTTCGAATTTCGCGATCTGCTCGCTGTCCAGCACGCTGTATATCAGACGCTGGGTGAATTCCGGCGACATCTTTTCGTTGGTTATGTTTACGAGCGTGCCGTGTACGCGGATGCGCGGCGGGCTGCCCGCGCTGATATGAAGATCCGAGCCGTTGCGTTCGCATAATTCGTGCAGCATTTCTTCAAGGGTTTCCATGCGATGCCTCTGTTGTGGGAACGATTTTTGCAAAAGAAACGCAGGCGGACGTCTTGCCTGACGTCTTCGCCTGCGTATATTCCAATCGGTTATGCGCGAATTGCTAATTTGCTATCTGCGGAATTACTCCTCCTCTTCTTCCTTCTTGGAGCGCGCTACGATTTCCCGCGTCATCTTCGACGGCACGATATCGTAGTGCGAAAACTCGATAGTGTAAGAACCCTCGCCGCCGGTCATCGACCGCAGTTCGGTGGAGTATCTTCCAATCTCACTCATCGGCACTTGGGCCTTGATTACTTGAAGGTTTCCGAGCGAATCCATGCCCATAATCCGGCCTCGCTTTGACGAGAGGTCGCCGCTTATATCGCCCATATAGGTCGAAGGAACGGTAACTTCGAGCATGACAACCGGTTCAAGCAAAACAGGCTTGGCCTTTGATACCGCGTCGCGCAACGCGCGCGCTCCGGCGATCTTGAAGGAGTATTCGTCGGAATCGACCTGGTGGAACGACCCGTCGTAGACCTCGACCTTTACGTCGATGAAGGGGCAGCCGGCGATGACGCCTTTGCCCATCTGTTCCTTGATGCCTTTTTCTATTGCGGGCACGAAGTTGCTGGGAATGGAGCCGCCGAATATCGCGTTCTTGAACTCGAAGCCTTCTCCGCGTTCGCGCGGCTCGATACGGATGTAGCACTCCGCGAATTGGCCACGACCGCCGGTCTGCTTTTTGTGGCGGTGATGGCCTTCGGCTTTGGCGGTAATCGTTTCGAGATAGGGCACCTTGGGCTGTTTCGTCGTTACTTCGACCTCGTAGCGCGATTTGAGCCGCGCCAGCATGATGTCGAGATGGAACTGGCTCGTTCCCCTGATGACGAGTTCCTTGGTCTGCCTGTCGCGCCCGGTGCTGAAAGTCATATCTTCCTCGGACAACTTGCCGAGCGACTCGCTGATGCGCTGCTCGTCCTTGCGGCTCTTGGGTTCGACAGCGAGCATAACCATCGGAATCGGGAATTTGATGTCCTCGACGGTAACGTGTTTACCGTCTTCGGAACAGATCGTGTCGTTGACCGAAAGGCTTTCGGCCTTGGCCAGCGCGCCGATGTCGCCGGTAACGAGTTTCGTGCAGGGCGAGGTGTCTTTGCCCTGGACCAAGAGCAGGTTCTGTGTCTTTTCGGTCTTGTCTTTTTTCGTGTCCCGCACCAGGCCTTCGTTGGTCAGCGTTCCCGAAAGGACCCGCACAAAGGAGAGTTTGCCGACGAAGGGGTCGACCTTGACCTTGAAGATCTGTGCGATCATCTTGGCATTGTCAGGCTCAATGGGCGTGAACTTGGTCTCTGTGGTGATTTCTTTTTTCTTGACGGTCTTGCCATCGACCTCGGTCTCGACGACGTTTTCGGTTTTGACCTCTTCGACGAGATTTCGCTTGATGCCGAGCAGGGGAGAGGGGAAGCACGCGACGATGGAGTCGAGCAGTTCCTCGATGCCGGTCTGCGAAGCGGCGGCGGTGAAGAACACCGGCACCAGCGAGCCTTGCGCGATAGCGGCGGGAATCGCCTGATTTATCGCTTCCTTGGAGACTTCGCCTTCTTCGAGATATTTTTCCATAAGTTCCTCGTCGACCTCTACCACCGCTTCGACGAGTTGTTCGTGCAGTTTCGCCGGCGAGCCGCCTTCGGTGGTCTGTGGGCTGTCGGAAACCTCGATGATGTTCTCGACGCCCTTGAAGGCCGAGCCGATCCCAACGGGGAGGTTGGCCGGAATGCACTGACGACCGAAATCTTCCTGCAAGTCGGCGATCAATTTCGTGACGTCGATGTTTTCGCTGTCCATGCGGTTGACCACGATAGCGCGCCCCAGTCCGATTTTCCCGGCGATGTCCCACATTTTGCGTGCGGTGAGTTCGATGCCGCTTGCGGCGTTGATCACGATGATTGCGGTATCGACCGCGCCGAGGCCGCTGATGGCCGCGCTCGAGAAGTCGGGATAGCCCGGAGCGTCCAGCAGGTTGATCTTTGCGCCTTTGTGGTTGCAGTGGGTTACCGCGAGATCGATTGAAATCTTGCGGTCCTTTTCGTCGGCGTTGAAGTCGCTGACGGTGTTGCCCTCGTCGATCGAACCCATCTTGTTTATTGTGCCGGTTTTGAACAGGATTGCTTCGGCCAAGGTTGTCTTGCCGGATCCGCTGTGTCCGACCAATACGATATTCCGGATGTCCCTGGTGGTAATTTCGGCCATGTCTTGCTCCGCTGTAAATAATGCTGATACTAATGGACATAAGGGCTTATAGGCGCACCGCCCCTCTAATTTGAATTGCGAATACTAGCAAAGCGCCTGTGGGTTTTCAAGGCAAATCTGTGATGTGTCAGGTTTTTGTAGAGTATTGAAAGCGTATTCTTTTTCTGTTGCAAAAAATGGGCGGCCGATACGTGCCAACCGCCCATTTTGATCGTATCCGCGCTTGTTGCTGAAGGTCTTTACATCTCAAGATTCTGATCGTCCGTCTGCTGTGGGGCTTCCGGAATTTCGGGATCCTTTTTGACCAGTTGCGGATTAAGCGCGTATTTGAGGTCCTTGTACATCTTGAAGCGAATCGATTTCCGTGGGCCGATGTGAATTTTCTCTCCCGTGCGTGGGTTGCGCCCCTCCCGCGCCTTACGGCGGGTTACTCTCAGCACGCCCAATCCCGGGAGGACGCTTTCGCCGTTGGTGAGAATTTCTTTTTTTACGACTTCTACAAGGCCCTTGTAAAATGCCTTTACGTTGGACTTGGTCAACCCTGACGCCCGCATAATCGCTTCCGCCATCTCCGCTTTTTTCATTTTCAGCCTCCTGAAAAAACGCCCTAACGGTAAAATTCAATTAAATATAATATCACCCGCCGGGCGGGGGCGCAAGACATTTGAATCGTTCTCCATTGACACGAGGACGGACAATTGCGACAATCTCAGCGTAAGATTTATCGATTGGAGGAAAGTAATTATGAATTCTACAATGCCTAATTTTCCTAACCAACCGGTTCAGCAAAACGTGCGGATTAATCCGATCCAACTGGAATTCGTCTCGCGCTTTTGGGGCGGCAGCCTCTATATTGGCACATGTACGGTTGCTTTCGATCCGAGAGGATTTTCCGTCGAGGGCAAACGTTTTTGGTCATTAGGACCCCGACTTGCGTTGACGATTCCGCTTGCATTGATAGCATTGTTGCCAGCATTGCTTGTTGGATATTTTTTTGCCC
>JAUWEX010000199.1 GCA_030607235.1 Planctomycetota bacterium
GCGATAGTATACGTTGTTCTTTTCGCGTGCTATCAGATTGGCCAGGGCCTTGCTGACGGCGTACTCGTCGGTGGTGCGCATCATGACGAAAATCTTTTGCAGATCGCCGGGCTTTGCACCCTCACCGCGCAAGAGCAGGTCGGCGCTTTTCAGCGCGTCGATGAATTTCGTCTCTACGCCCACCTTAAACCGCCACTCGCCCGAAAGCGGATTGTTGGCGACCTCGTAAGCCAGCAGGTCCCAGTCGATGCGTTTGCGCTCGGTGTAGTTCTTCTCGTTTTCCCGCCACCACTTCGCCCACTTCGCCGCGTCCGCTGGCAGGTCGCAGGCCGTTATCCTGGCCAGAACCACACCTGTCAGCCCTCGGAAATAACCGCCCTTCGGCTCCGACTCGAGCCGTTTGATCAGCAACGGTATGCAGTGTCTTTGCTCCAGAAACGCCGCGCCCAGTATCGCCATCATCCCGCATTCCTGCCTGCTCGACTTCAGGTAGCGGTCCAGCGTCGCCTGCGCCGCCCCGTCGCCTGCCCACGCCGACAGCGTCAGCGCCAGCATCGCCTCGGAGCGCAGGCTTTCCTTGTTGCACAATTTCGCGAGCGCGCCGGCGTTGTCCGTCTCCAGATACGCCGCCGCAACCGGGTTTTTTGCGCCGAGCCGCGTCCGGAGGAACTCCAGCACCTTCGCCCGCTTCATCGTTTCATTGAGACTGATTTCCGTTGTGGCGGTTTTGTCGCTGTGGCTATCCGTGTTGCTCGCGGTCGTTACCGCCGAGCAGGCGCCAAACAGCACCATCAGCGAAACAAACAATATGGTTTCAGCCCTCATAACTCACCACCCACAATAATCTGCTACTCTTTGACGCGCTCGATCACTGCGCCGAGCGCACGAAGTTTTTTCTCGATGCCGTCGTACCCACGGTCGATGTGGTACACGCGCAGGATTTCCGTGCTGCCTTTGGCCACAAGCCCCGCCAGCACCAGTGCCGCCGACGCGCGCAGATCCGAGGCCATCACCTGTGCGCCCGAAAGTTCGGACTGCCCCATGATAATCGCCGTGGGGCCTTCCTTGCGTATTTGCGCGCCCATCCTGTTGAGTTCCGCGACGTGCATGAACCGGTCGGGATAAATTTTCTCGGTAACCACGCTGATCCCGTCCGCCAACGACAGCGCCGCCATCAACTGCGCCTGGAGATCGGTCGGGAAGCCCGGATACGGCAGCGTCGTTGCGTCCGTCGCCGCAAGCCGCTCGCCGCGGCGGACCCGCACCAGACCGTCGTCCTCGCAGACGTGCGCGCCGATTTCGGCGAGTTTGTCCACCATCGCCCGCAGGTGCCCCAGCCGCGCGCCCTTTATCGCGATGTCGCCGCGAGTCATCAGCGCCGCCAGAATAAACGTTCCCGCTTCGATCCGGTCGGGCACGACCTCGTAGTCGCAGCCGCCGAGCGATTTGACGCCCTCGATAACCAGCGTGGGCGTCCCCGCCCCCGAAATTTTGGCGCCCATCGCATTGAGGAAGGCCGCGAGGTCGGCGATTTCCGGCTCGCACGCCGCGTTTTCTATCGTCGTAATTCCCTCGGCCAGCACCGCCGCCATCAGCACGTTCGCCGTGCCGGTAACCGTCGAGCCGAACGCGCCGCCGAGGTAGATGTCCGCGCCGCGCAGCCCCTTGGTCTCGGCCAGTATGTAGCCGTGTTCGATTTTTATCTCCGCGCCGAGTGCCCGCAGGCCCTTGATGTGCAGGTCGATCGGCCGCAGCCCGATAACGCATCCGCCGGGCAGCGAAACCCGCGCCTTGCCGCGCCGCGCCAGCAGCGGCCCCAGCACGCAGAAACTCGCGCGCATCTGCCGCACCAGATCGTACGGCGCCTCGCTCAGCGATTCGTTTTGCGTGTGGCAGCGCACCTCCGTGCCACTGCGCTCGACCTGCGCGCCCAACTCGCCCAGCAGCGCCGTCATCGTGCGAATGTCGCGAAGGTCCGGCACATTGCGCAACGTACACGGCTCGGTGGTTAGCAATGTCGCCGCCAGCAGCGGCAGCGCCGCGTTCTTTGCGCCCGAAATCTCAACCACTCCGTTGAGTTCGCGCCCGCCTTCTATGATGAATTTGTCCATGTCTGATTCGTGCCCGGATGCCTATCGTTTGATCTTCGCCGCCACCACGCGCTCGACCCCCCGGTAATCCCTGATCGTCTGGATGTCGGCCAGCGTCGATTCCTCCGCGAATATCGCCGCGATTTCTTCGGCGCGCTCCGCGCCCGCCTCGACCAGCACCCATCCACCGTCGTTTGCAACGCCAGCCGCGCCGCGCGCGATCACGCGGTAAAATTTCATCGCGTCGCCCTCCGCCAGCAGCGCTTCTTTAGGCTCGTACAGTCGCACGTCGGGCATGACCTCCGGCCATTCCGCTTCCGAGATGTAGGGCGGGTTCGACAGCAGAAAATCCACCCTGCCCGCATAACCGCCCGCCGCAAGCGGCTCCAGCATGTCGCCTTCGAGGAATTCCACCCGCTCGGCCACGCCGTGCCGCTCGGCGTTTTCGCGCGCTATCGCCAGTGCGGCCTGCGAAACGTCGACTGCGACGAAACGCGCCTTCGGCAACCGCGTCGCCAGCGATATTGCGATGCAGCCGCTGCCCGTGCCGATGTCGGCGACGAGAAGTTCGGCGTTTCTGTCGGCGATGCGTTCGAGCGCGCCCTCGACGACGAATTCCGTTTCGGGCCGGGGAATCAGGACCTCCGGCGTAACACGGAATTTCATCGACATAAATTCGCGCTCGCCGACTATGTAGGCCGTCGGCCTGTGCTCGGCCCGTTCGTGGACGAAGCCGCGAAACAGCGCGCGCTGCTCGTTGCTTACCACGCGGTCGAAATTCGTGTACAATTCGATCCGCTTCAAACCCGTCGCGTGCGCCAAGAGCACCTCGGCGTCAAGGCGTGAGCCGGCGATGTTTTTTTGCGCGAAGTAATCCTGCGTCCACTTCAGCAGCCTGTCGATTGTCCATGGTTCGTCGGTCATAGCGCGCCGCGGTTACTCGCCCTTGATTTCAAAAGTCTCTGCGTGTTCGGCCCACCATTGTTCCCACTTTTCGATAGCGGCCTTGCGTTTGACCTCGTCGTCGTCGCTGTAAAAGCCGTGGTTCCTGCCTACCAGGTCCTGCAGCGCGTCGATGCAGGTCTTGCGCACGCTCGCGTTTTCGGATTTCAGCCCGTCAATCAGCGCGGGGAAGGCCTGCTTTACGCGCATGGCATACAGCGCCTCGACGCAGGCCATGCTCAGTTGCGGGTCGGCCTGCGGGTCTTTCATGATCGCCGCGACGTCATCGGCGAACGGCGCGAGCCTGAGCCGCCCGGTCGCCCGCACCGCTTCGAGTTGGACGCCCGAGTCCTTGTCTTTGAGCGCGAACACGATTATCGCGACGGTGCGCTTGAGGTTGTTTTGCAGGTCGGCCTGCATCGCCTGCGGCATGCCGGCAATCTGTCCCTGAAGGCCGATGGCGGCATACATGGCCAGTGCGATGCTGTCCTTGCGCAGTTCGGCGTCTTTGCTTTCGAGCCGCGCCGATATCTCTTCGAAGAAAAATATCACCGGCACATAGCCCATCGCCATCTTCCGATTTTTGGTGAGACTGGCGGCCAGGGTATCGGTCTTGGCCTTGAGCGGCGCGATTTCGCGAACGATATCCGCT
>JAUWEX010000333.1 GCA_030607235.1 Planctomycetota bacterium
GATAAACTCGTCCTCGTCGTCTTTGTCCGATTTCTCGGCCAGCACATCCGGCGCAATGGCGGGCAAAAACAATACAAACGAAATTATCAGCGCCTTGCGAAATTTCGATAGCATAATGACCCCTTATAATAGTTGCGCATACTTTATTATTACGTTTGCGCCGGACCGCTGTTTGCGTGCTTGCGAACCGAAAGCAAATCGGCCCGACGCGATAACGCCGGGCCGAATCGAATTGGCTTAACTGCGGCCGCCCGCTAGTTCTCGCCGCTCAGAGTGCGGACCATCTTAATCAGCGGCAGGAACAGCGAAATTACCACGAAGCCCACGCCGATACCCATAACCACGATGAAAAGCGGCTCCATCATCTTCGTCATCGCCGAGACCGCTATCTCGACCTCTTGCTCGTAAGCGTCGGCTATCTTGAGCAGCATCTTGTCGAGTTCGCCGGTCTCCTCGCCGACCGCGACCATGTTGACCACGATCTCGTCGAACACGCCCGAGGCGCGCAGCGGATCGGCTATGCTTTCGCCCTCGCGGATCGAGTCGTGCACGCGGTCGATGGCCTCGGCCAGCACGTTGCTGCCAAGCGCGCCGCGGCAAATCCTGAGCGCGTCGAGCAGCGAAACGTTACTGGCGATAAGCGTGCCCAGCGTCCTGCAGAACCGCGTAACCATCGACTTGCGGATTACCGGCCCGATGAGCGGGATGTGCAGTTTTGCGTAGTCCATAATCTTGCGGCCGGAAGCGTTTTTCTTCGCGAAGACCACCAGCCCGGCTATCACCGCCACTATTGCCAGATCTATCAGCAGGTTCGTACCGTTAAAGACAACGTTGTTTTCCACGTCGCGCTCGATACCGACCACCGACATCATCAACTCAGAAACGTCGATAACGATCACGGTCATGGCGGGCAGGTCAACGTCCATCTGCACAAAGATACCCTGGAACTGCGGCACGACGAACAGCATCAGCCCGAACAGGATCAGCGTCGCGATACAGCCGATCACGACCGGGTAGATCATCGCGCCCTTGACGGTCGAGCGGATCCTCTCGGCACGCTCCAAAAACTTCGCCAGCCTGTCGAGGATGATGTCGAGCACACCGCCCGCCTCGCCCGCGCGCACCATGTTGACGTAAAGCGAGGACAACACCCTGGGATGGCGCGAGAGCGCGTCCGAAAGCGACGATCCGCTTTCGACGTCGTCTGAGACGTCCATAAGAACGTTCTTGAGCACGCCGGGCTTCTGCTGCCGCTCCAGAATCTGCAGGCAGCGCACGATCGGCAGTCCCGCGTCGATGAGGATACTCAACTGCGTGGTGAACTGCGCCAGCGTCTTGGAATTCACGCCGCCGACCGCCCAACTCTTTTTGCGGCCCTCGCGTCCGGCGCCCGAGGTGGGCGCGGGCTGGTCCTTGGGCTTGATCTCGGTGGGGAAATAGCCCTTGGACTTGATAATGTTGCTGGCCTCTTCGATCGACGCCGCTTCGATCTCGTCGCGGACCTCGTTGTTTTGGCTGTTGACAGCCCTGAAAATAAATTTCGGCATTGTACACCTCGTGTATGTTAATCGCTCACGCGAACTTCGCTTTTTCGCTTTCCACCACCACCATTTATTCCCTTACCGCAGAGACGCAGAGGACGCAGAGAGGTCAAATACTATCGTCATAATTATTAACCACTCTTTTAATCCCGTCTTTGAGCAATGGAACGTTGAAGTTAATCAACAACCCCACCCTCAAATCCATCATCTTCAAATACGTCAGCAACTGTGCCACATGGATATCCGATATGGAATTCACGGTTTTTATTTCCAAAACAACGCGCTTGTCAACAAGTATATCAATCCGGTATCCACAATCCAAGCAGACGCCTTTATATTTTACCGGAAGCGCCACCTGCTTTTCGAAAGGCAACCCGCGTATCTTCATCTCATGGCAAAGACACTGCTCATAAGCCGATTCCAATAACCCAGGCCCCAAGCAACGATGAACTTCTATCGCACAGGCTATCACATTCTCCGTCAATTCTTTTAATTTCATCTCTGCGCCCTCTGCGACTCCGCGGTTAATTCCAGCCTTATTGCCCGCGCGTCAGGCCATCTGGAGCGTCTCGCGAACGACCTCTTCGATCGTCGTTACGCCGTCAAAGATCAACTGCAGGCCCCTTTCGCGCAGAGTCATCATTCCCTCTTCGACGGCAAC
>JAUWEX010000173.1 GCA_030607235.1 Planctomycetota bacterium
ACGTTTTCGAGTTCGCGCACGTTGCCCGGCCAGTTGTGGTTCTGGAACATCTTGAGCACCGCCGGGGTTACCGGGCGCGTGGGCACGTCGTGATGGCGGCAGTATTTTTTAACGAAGTGCGAGGTAAGCAGCGGTACGTCGTCCATCCTCTCGCGCAGCGGCGGCAGATCTATCTCGACCACGTTAAGCCGGTAGAGCAGGTCCTTGCGGAAGATGTTGTCGTTGACCGCCGCAGCGAGATCGGAGTTGGTGGCGGAGATGATACGCGTGTCTATTTTTATCGGTTCGCTCCCGCCCAGCGGCACGACCTCGTTCTCCTGGATCACGCGCAGAAGTTTGCCCTGGAACGACAGCGGCATCGACCCGATCTCGTCCAGAAAAAGCGTTCCCCCGCTTGCCTCGACGAACAGCCCCTTCTTGTCGGCCTCCGCGCCGGTAAACGCGCCCTTGTAGTAGCCGAAAAGTTCGCTCTCCAGCAGCGTCTCGGGCAGGGCGGTGGTGTTTATCGCCACGAAGCGCTTGTCGTTGCGCGGGCCGCAGCGGTGGATGGCGCGCGCGATGAGTTCCTTGCCTGTGCCGGACTCGCCCTGAATCAGAACCGAAGCGTTTGAGGTGCTGATACGCTGGACAAGTTCGAAAATACTGCGCATCTTCCCGCTGTGGCCGATTATGCCCAGCCATTGCGAATCGCCGCGGATTTTGCGGCGCAGTTCTTCGAGTTCCTTTTGCATCAGTTTCGCTTCGAGCGCGCGATTGACCGACAGCAGAATTTCGTCGTTGTTGAACGGCTTGGACACATAGTGATACGCGCCTTTTTTCATCGCCTGCACGGCCGACTGCACGCTGGCGAAGCCGGTTATCATCAGGAACGGCAGATCGGGCTTGATCTCGTGGGCCTTGTCCATCAGTTCGATCCCGCTCATCCCCGGCATCTGCACGTCCGAGATGACCATGTCGATTTCGGTGCTTTCGATGATAGGCAGGGCTTTTTCGGCGTGGCCGGCGGTGAGGACGCTGAAGGAATTTTTCGTGAGAATGTGCTTAAGGCCCTCGACCATGTCGGGCGCGTCGTCGACAACAAGTATCTTTGCTTTGATCTGCGTCATGTCAATTCGCCTGATTCGGGGAATTCTTTATCAGCGTCGGAAACTTTTCCTCCGTCTTTGCGGCGGGTTTCGATAATGCCGGCAGCAGCACGCAAAACACCGAGCCTTCTCCGGGCGTACTCTGTGCGGCGATCTCGCCTTCGTGGACCTCGATAATGCTGAGCGAAACCGCCAGCCCCAGTCCCGTGCCTTCGCCGGACTCCTTGGTGGTGAAAAACGGGTCGAAGGCCTTTTCCAGAACCTCGGCGCTCATGCCCGTTCCCGTGTCGCGGAATTCGGCGAATATCCTGGTCTTGCCGTCGCGCATGATTCGCTTGCCGGTGGCGATCGTCAGGGTGCCTCCGTCGGACATGGCGTGCGCGGCGTTGGTGAGCAGGTTGATGAAGACCTGCTGCAATTGAACCGGATCGCCCGACAGCGGCAGCGGCCTGTCGTCGAGCCGCTCGATTAACTCGACGCCGGATTTTTTGATCAGGTGGCGGCACATCGCTACGGCCTCGCTTACGCAGGAATTGATGTCGATGGATTCCTTGTGGAGCGGCTGTTTGCGCGCGAAGGTAAGCAGCCCCTGGATGATCTTGCGGCAGTTGCCCACGTTGCGGTTGATGACTTCGATGTGTTTGCGGGCCTGGTCGGTGTTTTCGAGGTCGTCGGCGAGCATCTGCGCGTACATCGAGATGATGCCGAGCGGATTGTTGATTTCGTGCGCGATGCCTCCGGCGAGGATGCCCAGCGTGGAGAGTTTTTCCTGCTGGAGCATTTGCTGTTCGAGGTGCCGGTTTTCGGTGATGTCGCGGATGACGGTTACGGCGCATTTCGATCCGTCGCGTTCGGTCAGGGGCGCGGCGATGTAACTGAAAATTTTGCCGTTTTCGGCGGTATACTCCCGCTGGATAAGCACGTCCAGGTCGATCGCCTCGCGGACGACGCAATTTTCGCAGGGCTGTTTGCGGTCCATAAAGTCGTAACAGTGTTTAGAGGGGGATTCTTCGATCGAGTCGCGCATGAAGTCGTTGCTGTATTTCACGTGCAGGTTGCGGTCGATCACGCGCACGCCCGCGCCCATGCTCTCGATGATGCGCTTGTTGTATTCGCTGAGAAACATGACCTCGGTTTCGGCGTGCTTGAGTCGCGTTACGTCGTTGAGCATGACAATTACGTTGCTGACCGCGCCGTGCGGCCCAAAGAGCGGGAAGAGCAAGCCCTGTGCGGTTATCGTGTCGCTGCCGGAGCCGTGACCGGCGCCGGTTGTGTTGAATTTTATCGCCGGCAGGGCGACGACGTTGCCCGCAAAGGCGTGTTGGACTTCGGGGAACAGCCCGCATTCTTTGTAGATCGCATCTTCGAAGATGTTGTAGCGTCCGATGATCTCGGCGCGTTCGGTGCGGAGCATTTTCAGATATGCGTCGTTGACCATGATCGCGTCTCCGTTTTTGCTGAAGACGCAGACGCTCGAGGGAGAACCGTAGATGATGTCGCGGAGGAAGTCACGCGATTCCACCAGTTTCCTGTTCAGCGACCAGCGCTCGGTAGTGTCGCGCAGGATGATTATCGTGCCGTAAGGTTCGTCGGCGAGTCCCAGCGGCGCTACGGTCATGTCGCAGCACAGATACTTGTCGCCCCATTTGGTCGTGAGGTTGTTGAGGTGCTGCGAGCGGCCGGAAGAAGTGGTTTTGTATGCCTTGCGCAGTTTGACCGCGTTTATCATTTCCTTTGGGAACAGATCGAAGACGCTCATTCCCACCGGGTTGGCCGGAAGCGGAAAATCGGCGCAGTTGTAGGCCGTGCGGATGGTTCCGTCGGTCTGCGTGATAACTATCGCGAAGGGCATCACCCGCAGCATGTCGGAGACCAACTGTACGGCGGTTTCGTCGGAGGCGGGTGATTTCGGTTCGGAGTCTGATGGCCGGGCTTGTTCGGTGTTTTTGGCGATGTGGCGCACGATAAGAGTCAGAACCACAAGCAACGCGGCGCTGACCGCGCAGAAAGCCGCTATGACAGGCGCACCGGCTTCGGTGGTCAGGATGCTTTGCAGCATCGCCGCCGATGCAAACGAAAGTATGCACAGACTTGTAACTGCGATTAACGGTTTTGTTTCGGTATTGCTCACTTGGCGTATTCCCCTCCGGCTTGGTGCCAGGCCAGTGCTGCAAAAATTATCGATTAACGAAATTAACGCGCATTTGATTTATGCGGACAGTATACCGTATTTCATCCGTTTCGCAACCGTCTTCTATGCGCCTCCTGGAATTGGCGGCATTACGGGTTTGGGTCGCGGTTTGGGTCGCGGTTTGGGTCGCGGTTTGGGTCGCGGTTGCGGGGTAATTTTTCTACTGACCTGCCCGCACCGGAACGAGTCCACCGACACGTTCGCCACGATGCTGCTCCACACGGTGTCCGGGTATTTTTTTTCGATTCCCGCGCGCGCGATTCTCGCCTGGATCAGCGCCTCTGCGGATTTAGAACCGCCCTTGATGGAGTTGCCGAACAAAGCCTTGCCGATCTCGGCCCATTCCGAAGTCGGTATGAATTCGACCTCGCCTTTGAACTTTGGAACGACGAGCACGCTGTTGGGGAAGTAGGGCCTGTCGATATTGCGGCGCGAAGCCCGAGGCAGATACAGGTCTGTAACCACCATCAGTTTGTCGCCGACCCTGAATGTCGTGATGATATCGGTGCGGGCGTCGGAACGGTATTGCACCCCTGCCGAGACGACGATTATCATTTCGTGCTTGAAATTGACGTTGGGTTTTTCCTGAAGCATCCGGAGTGCGGAGTGCTTTTCGATCGCCTTCTGCCATTCCGCTTCGCTGCGGATTACCAGGCTTGTTTCCTGTTGAGTGGGGAAGTTCACCGGTGCGTTTTTCAACAGGTCACTTATGCCGCTTACGAAGCTGTCGCTGACCCGGCTGCTGTATACCGTTTGCGTGTTGCCGCTTTCGGTCGTTTCGTAGCGCAGGCCTTTGGCGTCGTCGAGCGCGGCGATGTATTCCAGCAGGCGGAATTTCG
>JAUWEX010000113.1 GCA_030607235.1 Planctomycetota bacterium
AAAAGATGGCCGAACTGGGCCTTATGGGTGTGCCGGTCCCCGAGGAATACGGCGGCGCGGGCGCGGACTACCTGAGTTACGCGATTACCGTCGAGGAGATTTCGCGCGTGTGCGGCTCGACGGGGCTTTCGCTCGCGGCGCACACTTCGCTGGGCACCGCGCCTATCTACGACTACGCCAGCGAGGAGCAGCGCAAAAAATACGTGCCCGATCTCGCCAGCGGCAGGGCCTTCGGCGCGTTCGGCCTGACCGAGCCTAACGCCGGCTCCGACGCGGGCGGCACGCAGACGACCGCGGTGCGCGACGGCGAGGACTACGTAATCAACGGCTCCAAGATATTCATCACCAACGCCAACGTCGCCTCGACCTTCATCATCACCGTCCTGACCGACAAGGACAAGGGCGTTCACGGCGGGATAAGCGCGTTTATCGTCGAGAAAGACACGCCCGGCTTCAAACTCGGCTCCAAAGACGAGAAACTGGGCACGCGCGGCTCGGACTGGGCGGAGTTGCTTTTCGAGGACTGCCGCGTACCGGCGGAAAACATCATCGGCAAGGAGGGCGAAGGGTTCAGGTTCTTCATGAAGACCCTCGACGGCGGGCGCATCAGCATCGGCGCGATGGGGCTGGGCATCGCCCAGGGCGCGCTGGACAAGGCGCTGGCCTACGCGCAGGAGCGCGAGCAATTCGGCAGGCCGCTGATCAAATTCGGCGCGATACAGGAAAAACTCGCGACGATGGCGACCGAGATCGAAGCGGCGCGGTACCTGGTCTACGCGGCGGCGAGACTGAAAATCGCAAAAAAACCCTATTCACAGCAGGCTGCAATGGCTAAACTATACGCCAGCGAAGTTGCGGTGAGAGCCGCGAGCGAAGCGGTACAGATTTTCGGCGGCAACGGCTTCTCGCGCGAGTATCCGGTCGAGCGCTACTTCCGCGACGCGAAACTCTGCGAGATCGGCGAAGGCACCAGCGAAATCCAGCGCCTCGTCATCGCGCGAAACCTTTGCAAATAAACTGACGGAGAAAACATGCAGCAACAGCCACAGGCCGCGGCGGCCGTGCAATACGTCGTCAACCGCAAAACATCGGGCGTGGCGATTTTCGGTTTTATTCTTTCGCTGCTGGGATTCTGTTGCCTGCCGATAATCGGGCCACTGCTGGGAATCCTGTTCGGCATCATCGCGATAGTCAAGATAAGCGGATCGAGCGGATTGCTGGGCGGCAAGGGCTTGGCAATATTTGCGATCCTGATAGGGATCGTGGGCGTGGCCTACATCCCCGCGGCGATAATCGGCGGGCATTACTATTGCATGGAGGCGGCCAAGGAGCCGCTGGGCAAGGTGGACGCGCTGTTCAAGGCCATCGACCGCGGCGACGACAAGGCGGCCTATGCCATGCTGAGCAAGGAGGTACAAGACAAACTGCCGCTGATTGCTTTTGAAAAGGCTATGCAACAGTACCGCAGCAAAAACGGCATATACAAGGGATATTCCGCCGAACTCTGGGACGGCAACTTCGCTTTTGCCTTTAATATCGAAAACAAAACAAAAGCGATCGCCACGATGTACATCACCGTCAAGTACTCCAAAACCGGCGAAACGAAAAGAGGGATCGGCCTTCAGAAGGAAGGCGGCAGGTGGAAAATAATGTTCGTATCCGGTCTCACGGACGAACGAAAATGAGCCGCGCGCCGAAGGGCACGGAGTGAATTTTTGACTTGCGAGGCACGAACCAAATGACAGGCATTTTACAATTTATCGCCATATGCCTCAGGGTAGCGCTGGGCGCGTTCGGCGTGATATGCGTCATCGACGGTCTGGTTACGCTGTATGCGAGATACGCGCTGGAGATGCCGTCGCAGAGGTACATCCTGCACATCATGCACGACCAGGAATGGCTGAAACTCATCATCGGCATAGCGTGCGTCATCGCCTCCCTCATAATCCGAATGGTTGCTGAAACACTAAAACCCAAAGGCGGCACAACCCTCCCGCCGGGAAAAACTTCATAAGGTAAAACCCACATGACTCCCA
The DNA here is from genome assembly GCA_030607235.1 of Planctomycetota bacterium. Lineage (GTDB taxonomy): Bacteria > Planctomycetota > B129-G9 > B129-G9 > B129-G9 > JAUWEX01. The sequence continues at coordinate 2,037 of JAUWEX010000113.1, forward strand.
GGCACATCAGAATAATCGCGTTGTCCGTTTTTGCGGTGTTTCTTGCGGCGGCGGGCGGCGGCGCTCAAACCGCGGAACCCGGCGAGACCGCGCCCGAGACCCGGCCCGAGCGGGTAATCGGCGTGCCCGAAGACCTCGAAGCGATACTGCTGGTCAACGAAGAAATCAAAAAAATCGACAAGCCCTACACCGTTACCGTGATCCTGAACAACCCCACGAAATGGCCGATCAAGTGCGAGGAGTCGTTCGACTTTATCGCGGGTTTCGACGCGAAAAAGATCAACGTGAAAAAAGGCGACGACGGCAAGATGGTCGTTACGCGTACCGCCCTGCAGGGTTTCGTGCGCGAGGAGCGCCGCACGGAGCCGCTGAGCAAGCCGCTTGTCATCGCGCCGGGCGCGTTCGTCGGGCGCGACATCGACCTCTCGAATTACTTCCCGGCCCTGCGCACGCCGGGCAGATACGAGATGACGTGGTCGGACCCCGTCATCGGCAAATCGAACGAAGTGATCTTTTCCGTCGTCGAATATGTGTCGCTGGCAACCAACTACGGCAACATCCTGCTGCGCCTCTTGCCGGAGATCTCGCCCAAAACCGCCGCGGAATTCAAGCGCCTGGTCAGGGAAAGGCGCTACGACGAGTCGGTGGTCGTGGGCGCGGACGGCAACAGGATAACTTTCGCCACGCTTGCCCGCGGCAAGGCGTTCCCGCAAGAAGACAAGAACCCAATGTCCTTCTCGCCGCGGCTGCGGGCGCGAAGCGTCGCGCTCGTCGGCAACGGCCCGGGCTTCTTCATCCAGACCACCCCCGTCAGCCCCCAGGCCAGCGGCGGCTACACGATATTCGCCGAGATCTTCGACGGAATGGACGCGGCCTTCGCCATCAGCCACGCGCGCGAGGCCCGCGATATCCACGGGCGCTCAAAGGGCTACCCCGAGGCCAACATCAGGGTCGAGCGAGCGATACTCATCGATTCGTGTCCCGAGATATACCCCTACGTCCTCTCGCAGAAAATAACGGACGCAAAGCCCGAGGTCTCGCTGTCGCTGCAACCCGCGATACGGTATTTCCCGTACGGCGCGCCGATGCAGATACGCCTGACTATCAGCAACAAAACCAACGCGGTCATCGAACTGCCCCAGGCGCCCGAACTCACAACGGGGCTGCGGGCGTGGCGGGCGACTACCGAGATACAGCCCGGCCCGGATGGCGAGGTCGAAAAGGAAGTGCTCGTTAAGATCGAGCCTAATCCGGGGCTGGAGAAAATGCCGCTGCCGTTAGCGGGACTGCGGCTTCAGCCCGGCGAATTCGCGGGAATTCAGGTGGACTGCGCCGAATTTTACGAGCGGTTCGCACGGGGCGGCGAATTCGAGATCGCCTGGCAGGGCTGCGGCGTTATCACCGAGGCGCTGGATTTCGTCGTAATCAAAACGCGTTTCGCGTCGATCGAGATCAAGGGCAAGGGCACGATAAACGCGGTGTTGTTCGAAAAACTCGCGCCCAAAAACGTGGAGCGTTTCGCCGAACTCGCCCGCGAAGGGTTTTACAACAAGCGAGACTTCCACTTCGCACTCGACAGCCCCGAACTCTCGCTGATTCAGACCGGCAGCACCGACGGGACGGGCATGGGCGTCGAGAAGCCCGCGCAGCCGATTCCGCTGGAGGCGAGCGGCCAGAAATTCAAAAAAGGCTCGATCGTCATGGCGCGCACCAGCGATCCCGACAGCGCGGCAAGCCAGTTTTTCATCATCAAAAAAATTTCGCCGGAACTCGCGGCGTTATGGAAGAGGGAAAAACGCTACACCGTCATCGGCGAGATAATCGCTCGCGGCCCGCAGCCCACGCAGGTCGGCGACCGGCGGCCCGCGGCAGATCCCGGCGCGGCGTCGGGCATGGAGATTCTGGAAAAACTCGTAAAAGGCGACGTGATCGAGAAGATAACGATCCACGAAAAGTCGCCCACATACAAAGACAAGGAGTAAATCCATGAGGTACGAAAATATCCTCTACGAGGTCAAAGACCGCCTCGCCACGGTAACGGTCAACCGGCCCAAGGTGCTCAACGCACTCAACGACAAAACGATCGGCGAGTTGCTGGACGTGTTTCATAAAATCGCGCATGACGACGGCGTCGGCGCGGTGATCCTGACGGGCGGCGGCGAAAAGAGTTTCATCGCCGGCGCCGACATCAACGAGATATCGCAGAAGACGCCCGACACCGCCAAGAAGATGGCGCTCAAGGGGCAGATGTGCCTGAACCTGATCGAAAACCTCGGCAAGCCGGTCATCGCGGCGATCAACGGATTTGCGCTGGGCGGCGGCTGCGAGATAGCGATGGCGTGCACGATCCGCTACGCGGCGGACACCGCCAGACTCGGCCAGCCCGAAATCAACCTGGGCATTATCCCGGGCTACGGCGGCACACAGCGCCTGCCGCGGCTGGTGGGCAAGGGCCTGGCGCACGAACTGGTGCTGACGGGCGACATGATCGACGCGCAGGAGGCGTACAGGATCGGCCTGGTCAACAAGATCGTGCCGGCGGAGTCGCTGACGGCGGAAGTCGAAAAACTTGCGCGGAAAATCCTTTCCAAAAGCGCGCCAATCGTTAAAATCTCCCTCGAAGCGGTCAACCGCGGAATGGAAGTCGGCCTGCCGGAGGGGTTGAACCTGGAGGCCAACCTTTTCGGGCTGGCCTGTGCGACGGAAGACATGAAAGAGGGTACCGGGGCGTTCCTTGCAAAACGCAAACCCAACTTCAATAACCGATAACTTTTTTAATACGATTTAGGAGAAACGTTGTGGAGTTCGGACTGAACGAAGATCAGAAAATGATGCGCGACACCGCGCGCGAATTCGCCGAAGCCAAGATCAAACCCCTTGAGATGGAAATCGACGAGACGGGAGAGTGGCCCAGGGAATTGATTAAAGAGATGGCGGAACTGGGTTTTCTGGGGATGATTATCCCCGAGGAGTACGGCGGATCGGGCCTTGATTTCGTAACGATGTGCATCGTCGCCGAGGAGATTACGCCGGCCGACACGGCGCTTATGGATCCGGCGCGTATCGGCGGCTTTGCCTCGGCGCTCGGCGGTGCCGAGGGACACACCGCGAGCATGGCCCGCTCGCTCGGACTGCCGGCGGTGCTCGGGGTGCCGAGCCTTGCTCATGCGGTTCACTCCGGAGACACGATCATCGTCGACGGTGT
>JAUWEX010000010.1 GCA_030607235.1 Planctomycetota bacterium
GAAGTCAACCGCGTCGTCAACGAAGCCAAAAACGAGATGGGCATCTATTTCGTTACACTTTCCGGCGGCGAGCCGACCTTCTGGCCGCACCTATTCGACTTGGTCGAGGAACACGACGACGTGATGTTCCAGATGTACACCCACGGCATGAACATCGACGAGAAGGTGGCGGAAAGACTCGCCAAGTGCGGCAACCTCTATCCCGCCATCAGCATCGAAGGCGAGAGGGAACTCACCGACGCGCGCCGCGGCAAGGGCGCCTACGACAAGATCACCCGCGCGATGCGGAACCTGCGCGACGCGGGCGCGTTCTTCGGCTGCTCCATCACCCACACGCGCCTCAACCACGACAGCATCATGAATCCGGCCTTCTACGACCGCCTCGTCGAAAACGGCGCGGCGTTCGGCTGGATTTTCCAGTATATCCTCACCGGCCACAACCCCGCGCCCGAACTCGTGCCGACGGCGCAGCAACGCATCGAGCGCTTCAAAATCGTCGAAGAAGTCCGCAAGAACAAGCCGCTGCTTATATTCGACTTCTGGAACGACGGCGAACTGACCGAAGGCTGTATCGCGTGGGGCCGCCGCTACATGCACGTCCAGTCCACCGGATGGGTCGAGCCGTGCGTGTTCGTCCACTTCGCCAAAGACAACATCCGCGAAAAGACGCTGACCGAGATACACAACTCGCCGTGCTTCAAGGAAGCGCGCAAGATGCACCCGTATAACGAAGACCATCGTATGCCGTGCTCGCTTATCGACAACACAGACGTCCTCCCGTATCTCGTCGAGAAGTACGGACTCGTCCCGACGCACAAAGGCGCCGAGAAGATCATCACCACGCTGCGGGACGATGTCGTCAAGACGTCTCAGGAATACGCCAAACTGCTCAAGCAGGTTCGCGTCGCTGGTCCGGGTGTGTGCGTGGGTTGCCCGTCCGGTGCCCGGTGTCCCGCCGTCGAGAGCGAAGCGGCGAAATAACGATCCCGCCGTCCAGGAGGGATAGCAAGTAAGATGTTTACGTCAATACTGCGGTGTGCGTATCGATATATAAATCGGCGCGAACTGGCTGAATACCGTGCGGCGCTCAAAGACCCGCGCGGATTTCAGACCAGGCGGCTGATGGGGATAATTGAACGCAACAAGGACACGCAGTTCGGACGCAAACACGGATTCGCATCAATCAGGACGCTTGCCGACTATCGCGCAAGCGTCCCTGTTTGCAGGTACGACTATTTCGCGGGCGACATCGACCGAATCGCGCGCGGCGAAACCAACGTCCTCACGGCCGAGCCCGTTATCATGTTCGCCACGACCAGCGGCACGACCGACCGGCCGAAACTCATCCCCGTTACGACGACGTTTTACCGCGAATTCCGCGCGATCCAAAAAATCTGGACGTGGCACATACTCCGCGACCATCCCGAAATACTGCGTGGCAAGTTTCTCACCCTGATATCGCCCGAAGAAAGCGAACGCACCGTGGCGGGCATCCCGTGCGGCTCGATGAGCGGCATGAACTACCGCCAACTCGCGCGCGTGCCGTGGCAGGGGCGGTTCATGTGCGTGCCCTACGAGGTCTTCACCGCCTCGGACGTCGAAGCGAAGTACTACACGGTGCTGCGGCTGGCGCTGGCCGCCGACGTCAGCCTGATAACGATAATCAACCCCAGCACGATTCTGATGCTGTGCAGCAGGCTCGAGCGGCACGCCGAATCGCTGATAAAGGACGTGCGCGACGGGACGCTGGTCGTTGCCGACAGGCTCGAACCCGCGATCCGCGCCACGCTGAAGCCGCTGCTCAAGCCCGACCCCGCGCGGGCGGATTTCCTGCGGCGCGAGATCGGCGCACAAGACGTTGTGGAACTGCGCCGCATCTGGCCGAGACTGGCGCTCGTCAACTGTTGGACGGCCTCGTCGGCGGCGCATTACGTTATGCGCCTCAAGCCGCACCTCACCGGCCTGCCGATACGCGACCTGGGCTTCAACGCTTCGGAAGGCTACTTCTCGATACCGTGCCGGTCCGACAGCGTCGGAGGGGAGGTCGCCGTCAGCGGCCACTTTTTGGAGTTCATACCCTACGAACCCGGAAGTCGGGATGCCGACGGCCCGGCGCTCACCTGCGACCGACTCGAAGCGGGCCGCTGCTACCGCGTCGTAACCACCAATTCCGGCGGACTGTACCGCTACGATATGCGCGACGTGGTGCGGGTGCTGGAGATGTGCGGCGGCGTGCCGACGATCGAGTTCATGCACCGCGCCGACAACGTGGTCTCGACCGTAGGCGAAAAGGTAACCGAGTTGCAGATAGTGCTCCTGGTGAAAAATCTCTGCGAGCGGCACGGCCTGGAGGCGGAGGAATTTTTTGCGACCGTCGTGCGCGGCGACACGCCGCAATATGTGCTGGCGGTTGAGGGCTGCGACGGCACCGGCGATGCGTGGCGGGCGATTGAGCGCGAAGCCGACGAGGAACTCAAGCGCATAAACATCGAGTACCGCGCCAAGCGCGATTCGCTACGGCTGGGGCCGATGCAGGTGCGGGCGCTCAAGAGCGGCAGCATGGAGCGGTACCGCCAACGGCGGCTTTTGCAGGGTGCGCACGACGGGCAGTTAAAGATGCTGCACCTTGTGGGCGATCCCGATTTCATAAACGATTTCGATCTTGCCGGGAGCGAATCCGACGCGGGCGGAGAGCGGCGATGAATCGCGTCGCGGTCGTGAAGTCCGATCCCGCCGGCGCGCGCGAGGGGCTGCGACGGGCGCTCGATGCGATAGGCTACGCGCCGGAGCGCGAGGACATTTTTATCAAGCCCAACCTTGTGCGGCCGTTTGCGCCCAAGAGGGGCGTAACCACGCACCCGGCGATCGTCGAGGCGTTCGTCGAGTTGTTCCCCGACAGGAAATTCGTCGTCGGCGATGGCACGCCTGTGCCGAGGGACTACGAAAAAATTCTGCGCGTTACGGGTTTTCTGGCGCTGGCCCGTCGGCACGGCAACGTGAGGCTGGTGAATCTCGACGAGGAGCCGCGCGAAAAAATCGGCGACTGCGATCTGCCTTCGCTGCTGCGCACGCACGAGTATGTCAACGTCGCCAAGATGAAAACGCATTCGCAGACCTACGTCTCGCTCTCGGTCAAGAACAACAAGGGCCTGCTGACGTTGAAGGACAAGAAGGCGTTCCATCGCCGCGGGCTTCACGGCCCGGTTGCGCGGATAGGCGAGGCGGTCCGGCCCGCGCTCAACGTCGTCGAGGGCTTCGTGGCGCTGGAGGGCGACGGGCCGTCGTTTTTCGGCAAGCCCCGCAAGGTCGGCGCGCTGGTTGTGGGACGCGAGGCATTCGCGGTCGACGCGGTGTGCTGCGAGATAATGGAACTCGACGTCCGCAAGGCCGCGCATCTGCGGCCCGACGTGGAATACGAGGTTGTCGGCGACAGTATTGAGGCCGTGCGCGCGCGATTTGTTCCACCCGGCGCGAACTGGACGATCGGGCGCATGCGGATACATTTCGACGAGCACTGCTGCTCGGTGTGCCTCTCGAATCTGCCTTCGCTGAAATCGAAAATTTTGCGGCGGCCGCTGAAATTGGCGAAGTTGGTCAAATACGCGTTAAAGGGCGATCTCGTTGTCGTCGGCGGCGGTAGCGTTCCGCCGGACATCGACGGCAAGCGCGTGATTTTTCTGGGCGAGTGCGGGCGCAAGTGCGCGCGCGCCGCGGGAATGGACGAAGACCACAGTGTTGCGGGCGGCTGCCCGTTCGACCCCGACGAATTCATAAAGATATTCTGAAACCGAAATGTTGCGATACCTCTTTTATCTGGCCGTGAGCAAACTGGCGCCGATAGTGCCGGAGCGGCTGGCGTACGGGATTTGCCGGACGCTGGCGATCTTCCGGTTTTTGCAGTTTAAGACCGGACGCAAGGCGATTGACGAGAACATGCGGGTAATTTTGGGCGACGAGTACACGCCCGAGCACGCCATGCGGATCGCGCGCAAATCGATGATTAACTTCTCGCGCAATGTCGCCGAGATATTCAAACTGCCGGTGTTGGACGAGAAGTTTTTCGAGCGCGAATGCACCGTCGTCGGCGAGGAACACCTCGAGACGTGTCTGGAGCGCGGCAAGGGCGCGATATTCCTCTCGGCCCACATCGGCAACGGCGAACTGGCCGTGTCGTACTACGCGATGCGCGGCTGCGACATATCGCTGATCGCGCTGCGCCACCCCGGGCCGCGGACCGACGCGCTGTTCGTGAACCGCCGCCGTGTCAACGGAATGGGCACCCTGCACAGCGACGCTGCGGCGCGGCCCGCGCTGAAAATCCTGCGCAAAAACGGTGTAATCGGAATGCTCGGCGACCGTCGCACCGCCGAAGACGGGCTGCGGGTGCGGTTTTTCGGCCGCGAGACGATCTTCCCGAAAGGCCCGGCGTGGCTGGCCGTCGCCAGCGGTGCGGGCATCATCCCCAGCGTCTGCCTGCGTAACCCCGACAACACCTTCCGCATAATTTCCGAGGCGCCGATCTTCCCGCCGGAGCACGGCGGCAACGCCGAAAAAATGTTGACGATAACACAGCGTTTTGCTAATTTCGTCGAATCATACGTACGCGAGTACCCGGACCAGTGGGCGATATTTTTCCCGTTTTGGGGAGAAGGCCCGCCGGACCTGTTGCGCGCGCAAGGCTGAAGAAATCGGAGACCGTCACGTCATGGCAAAACCCTTCCCGGGTCTTTTGATATTGATCCCCGCATACAACGAGGCCCGCGCCATAGGCAGGGTGGTGGGCGAACTCGTCGGCGGGGGGCACGAGGTGCTGGTGGTCGACGACGGCTCGTCCGACGACACCGCGATGATCGCCGAGCAGGCGGGCGCGCGCGTTTTGGTCAACGAGCGCAACCGCGGCAAGGGCACATCGCTTCGCCGGGGGTTCGTCTATGCCGTGGAGAACGGTTTCGGCGCGGTCGTTACGATGGACGGCGACGGCCAGCACGACCCGAAGTCGATCCCCGACTTTTACGCCGCCTGGCGCGGCGGCAGCGATCTGGTCCTGGGCTGCAGGAAGTTCGACTACGACAATATGCCGTTTTGGCGCGCGGTTACCAACAAATGCACCTCGCATGTCATTACCTGGTTTTGCCAGCGGCGTTTCGGCGACACGCAGTGCGGCTACCGCCTGATTTCCTGCCGTGTCCTGAAGAAACTCTTTGTCGATAAGATGATCGTTACTTCTGATCGTTATGATTTCGAGTCTGAGGTAATAATCGAGGCCGGCGCGCGCGGCTTTGCGATCAGCGAGGTCTTCGTTCCCACCATCTACAACAACTCCGCCAGCAACATCCGCCCGTTCGTCGACACGATGCGCTTCTTCAAACTCGTCTTCAAGTGCCTCCTCCGCCGCTAGCAGGCAGGGCCTGCACCCAAGCGGGCAGTATCCACTCATTCCAAGACCCGCTCGCTACGCGCTAACGCGCGGGGCGCGTCGCTTCCATTCATTGGCAAATCGTGTGGGCTTGTTGCAGAGTTGACGATTCTCCAGGCAGGCGGGGCCTGCACCCAATTACAAAACGACCTCGGATTGCTGAATTAGTGTGAAAGGTCGCTTATTGTGCGCCATGTTTTTTCAGGAGTTCTATGAACTCCTCGTTCGGGTGCCGCTCTTCTTTTGCGATGTCCAATCGCGTTTTGCCCGCTTTGTTTCGCGCATTGATATCCGCGCCGTTTTCAATCAGCAGCAAAATCGTGTCTTCGACGGGAACGGGTAAATATCCCGACAGATAATGCATGGGGGTGTTGCCGTCGTTGTCGGCGGCGTTGACGTCGGCGCCTTTTTGGATAAGGAACTTTGTGATTTCGGGATTGATGACATTGTGCATGGAATAGTGCAGGGGAGTCTTGCCGTCTTTGGTTTTGGCCGAGATGTCCGCGCCACGGTCGATGAGGAATTGGACGGCCTCGAGCCTGCAATAGCGCGCGGCGATGTGCAACAGGGTTTCCTTGTGCTCATTGGATTGTTTTACGGGTATTCCGGCGTCGACGAATGCTTTTATTACTCCTTTGGGGAAATTGTCCTTGTCCATAGGCGCATAACAAAACAACCTCATGTCGCTGCCGGTTAGAAATACGGGAGTTTGGCCCTCTTTGTTTTTGATGTTGATATTTGCGCCGCAGTTAATCAGAGGATTGACGGCGCGTGAGCTGCCCCATGATGCCGCATAGTGCAGGGCCGTCCAGCCCTTGTCGTCCCGGGTGTTGACGTCAATGCCCTTTTCACTCAATATGCGAATCATTTTGTCGCTGCCGGCGTATGCCGCCAGGTACATCATGTTTTTGCCGTCTTTGCTCTTCCAGTCGATGTCTGCGCCGTGATCAATATACGTTAACGCAATATCGGGGAAAAATGAGATGGTGGCGATTGACAATGGTGTTTCGCCTTTGGCGTTGCGTGCGTTTACGTTGGCCCCGAGATCAAGTAACCGCTTGACGATTTCTTTTCTGTCCTTTGGTTCTTTGCTTCTTAGTTGAGATACGAGCAGCAGCAGATTATTCCCGTCGGAATCGCTGTATTGCGCGAGTTCGGGATTGCTGCAAATCATCTTGTCGAGTGCGTCCCAATCCTCGGCAATTGCCGCCTTTTTTGCCGCCGGAAATTGTTCGATCGTTTCGGGCTTGAATTTCTCTATTGGGGGGGAAGGTGGGGTGCCGGTGCCGGTTTCGGGCTCTTTTTCAGGGGAGCAGCCGATGAAGATCGAGAGCGTAACGAAAAGGGCCAGGGCGATGGATTTGTGTGTTAGCATGTTTCATACTCCTAAAATTGGGCATTTGCCCGGTTGCCAGTGGAGACTTCTCCATAATTATTATACGTTTTTTGCGCGATAAAGGTTTGTTGCATAAGGAATTTCAGTCCCGATAAATCGCGGCGAAGCCGGAGGCGATGTCGGGGAGTTTTATGCCGAGGGCCTGCTGGAGTTTTTCGCTGTTCAGCGATACGTCGGGCGCGCGCGGCGGGACGGTGGGCGCTTCCGTGATCGAGGCCGGTTTTATCAATCCCATGTCGAGTGGCACGAATTCGCTGAGTTTTTTGGCGAAGTCGTACCGGCTCAATTTTTCGCTCCCGCCACAGTGATATAATCCCGTCAGTTCGCGGTCGATGAGGCGGAGCAATACATCGGCCACCGCGGCCGCGCTTATCGGCGTGCGGTATTCGTCGGTGAACAGGTGCAGCGTTCGGCCTTCGCGCTGTGCCGCGACGATGGCTTCGTCGGCGCTGCGCCTGCCGCCGGGGCTTTTGCCGTACATCAGCGCGACCCGCAGGATCGTGTGGTTTTCCAGAATCGAGCCGACTTCGCGTTCCGCCGTCAGTTTGCTCTCACCGTACCGACTCAGCGGCGCGGGTTCGTCGCCTTCGACGTAGTCGCCTTTTCTGCCATCGAAGACGAGGTCGGTGGAGATGTGGATCATTCGCGCGCCGGTCTTCTCGCACATCTGCGCGAGTTGGCGTGTGGCGTCGACGTTGAATTTGCGCGCGAGGTCCGGCTCTTTTTCGCATTGCGCGGGCTGGGTCATGGCGGCGGTGTGGATGAGCACGTGCGGGCGGAATCGCCTGAATATATCGGTTGCGGCGTGCCGGGCGGTCAGGTCGAGCCGCACGGCGTTGCGTATCGCGGGGCGCGCGCTACGCAGGTACGTGCCCAGCACTTCGTGCCTGTCCTGCGTGGCCAGGGCGGTGTTGTGGCCCAGAAGTCCGCTTGCGCCGGTAATGAGAATTTTCATAGCGTTCTCCGGCGGGCAAGGCCCGCGGCAAATAGGGAAGTAACCACATTCTCCGATATCCGCTCGCTACGCGCTACCGCGCGGAGCGCTTCGCTTGCACTCACTGACAAATCTTGTGCGCGGATTCGCGATGTGATTTCCTTCCGCGAGCGGGATTGTAGCATAAAAATGACGGGCGTTACATGATGGGGGCGATGCGTTCCTGGGCGCGCTCGACGAGTCCGGGGTTGATTTTGAGGAAGCGTTCGTCGGCGGCGATTGTCATGGCGGTATCGCAGAGGGCGTTGATGACGCGCGGGATGCCGCGGGCTATATTGTGGATAGTCGCTTTGGATTCTTTGTCGAAGATCTGCGTCGCCGCGCCGGCGGCCTTGAGCCGGAAGTCTATGTATTCGGAGGATTCCGCTTCGGTGTAGGGCTTGAGGCTGTGGCGCATGACGATGCGCTGGTTGAGCGATTTGTGGCTACGCAGGCGCTGTACCAGGCTGTCCTGTCCCGACATGAGGAGCGTGTGGAGTATGCGGCCGTTTTTGTCGAAGTCGAGCATAATCCGGATCGCCTCGAAGGTCATCTCGTCGGTGATGGTCTGGGCTTCGTCGAGGATGAGAACCGCGGGGCAGTTGCCGCCGCAATCGCTCATGCGGTCGTAGAGGTCCTGGGCGCAGACGCCGTAGTCGTTGTTACCGGGCAGACCGAGTTTGCGCGCGACTTCGTAGCAGAACATCTCGGCGTTGAGGCGCGGGGTAATCATGTGGGCGATTTTTACTCCGACGTCGTTGAGTTGCGCGGCGATGAGTTTGCAGAGGTATGTTTTGCCCACGCCCACCGGCCCGAGGAGCATCATGACGGCCTTGTTCTCGGTGTAGACTTCGAGGAATTGACGCACCGCCATCTCCTGGTCCTCCGTCATGAAGAAGAACCGGGGATCGTATGTGCTGGCGAAGGGATTTTGCCTAAGGCCCCAATATGTGCGGTACATTGATAGCCCCTTTGCAATAGACTATATCATCTTATCTATCGACAAAAGAGCGTCGGTGCTGAACAGGTTTGCCCGCGGTTATCGGCGGTCTTTGAGATATTTTTCGACCGAGCGGTCGTAAGTGGCCTCGGCTGCGGCGCTGAAGTAGCACGCCGGCAGTTCGCCGCGCACGCGGTGGTAGTGGACGCATTCACAGCATTGGCCTTTTTTGTCGCAGGAGTAGGTGCAGTTGCACATGCTCTTGTTTTTTTCGATGTTCGGGCAATCCATGGTTAATCCTTTTTGTCTTCGCTGGGGACTTCAATTTTGAGCGGCGCGGCGATGAGGTGGTTGACCTTGTTCATCAGTTCGGTGTACTCGGTCTGTATCTTGAGGAGGTTCTGGATTTTTGAGTTGGAGAGCACCTTTTCGCGCATCTCGGTGAACTTTGTCTTGTCTTCGACCTCGACGGGCTGCTGGTTTTTTTCGAGATCGGCTATGCGCTGCAGGATAGCCTGGTATTCGGCGGTCAGCGCCGAGAGTTCCTTGTCGGCGCGCGCATCGAGTTCGAGTTTTTTCAACTCGGTGAACTGCGGTGTTTCCGCGATTGCCTTGCCCAGTTCCTCTGCGATTTTTTTGATCTTGTCCATGGTTTCTCCGGTAAGAGTGAGTTTCGACTTTCGCCGATTATAGCGAAAAGTAGCGGAGGGCGCAAGTTCTGCGGGCGGGGCCGGATATGCAAAACAAAAGGCACGACGGAAACATCGTGCCTTCCGGTTGTTTTTGCGCTCTAGTCGATGCGGGTTACCTCGACGGTGTTGGGGCCTTTCTTTTGCGCGTCGCTGAGCGCTTTGTCGGCGATGCGGGGCAGTTCCTGGTAGGATAGGCGGATCGACTCCATGGGGTCGAACGTCGCGCCGCCCGCGCTTATCGTTACGTTTATCAGGCCGTCCTTATAGATGACCGGCTCTTCGGCGATTCGCCTGAGCAGTTTGGTGCCGACCGTCATGCAGCCCTGCATGTCGGTTTCGGGCATGACGAGGACGAATTCGTCATTGCCCAGCCGCGCCAGCCAGTCGATATCGCCGCGGGTGCAGGCGGTGATCGCGCGGGCTACGTGGCACAGCACCGCGTCGCCGGCGGGGTGGCCGTATTCTTCGTTGATCTTCCTGAAGTCGTCGACATCTATCGCCAAAAACGACAGGTTGCGACTGTAGCGTTTGGCGCGGTTGATCTCCTTGACCAGCGCCAGATCGTAGTAATGCCGGTTGTAAGCGCCGGTCAGCGGGTCGCCCCACTCCAGTTCGCGCAGTGTCTTGTAGGTCTGGCTCAGTTCCCGGTGAGCCTCTTCGATGGCGACGCTTTGCGCTTCGATTTTGGCCTCGGCATTGTGGAGGCTAGAGTTGAGCGAATTGATTTCCTTGTTGTAGTTGGTCAGGATGGTGGTGAGTTTGTCGATCTCCTCCTGCCGTGAATGCGCCAGGACCGCGATGCGGTCGCCGCACGGCATAAGCAGCGTATCGGCCAGGTAAGGCTCGCCGTGTTTCATGAAGGTAATCTACACGGTTTCGACGGGCAGGGTGTCGGTGCCGGCGATCTTTTCCATGATCGAGGCGCTTTCTTCTTCGAGGTGCTGGAGGATGCACTCGCCCTGGCACATGCCGAATCCGTCGCGACAGCGCTGGTTGGCCGAGCGGATGATGAGGTCGTTGTCGAGTGTGCAGAACAAGACGTCGGAATCTTCGAGTATGTTTTCGAGATAATCAAAAGGCTTTTCCGGCTCGGTGTCGTCATCGGGGACGAAGCCGGCGGCGGAGAGCAGCAGATAGGCCGACCTGATTTCGGGCAGTATCAGCGCATCGCCTTCGGGGTATTCGTGCAGCATGTTTGCGAAGCCCGGCCCGCAGAAGATCGCGCGGCAGTCCATCTCGGATACGTACATGCTTTCCAGCGTCTCTTCGGCTTTGGCGGCGGCGCTTTGATCCAGCCCCAGCATCACCAGCGCCTTGGCGCGCAGGGCTGCGGCGCGACCGGCGACCTCGTCGGGTTTGAGTCCCGACGCGACGTATTCGGCCCGCCAGCCGTTTCCCGCAAGCATATCGCAGAGTTGTCCGCCGATGATCGCTTCGAGATTTTTGAGCCGCTCGTCGTCGGCGTTTCCGGCGATGAGCGCCACGGGCGTGCGCGAAAATTCGCGCGGGGCGTTGGTGGTCAGTTTTTCGATTACGAATCCCAGCGCAGCCTGCGCCTTGGCGCTGCGCGCTTCGTCGTCGCCGACGGCTATCGCCTGAAGCGCCGGAAGGATGATCTCGGTCTGTATGTGGGTGTAGGGGGCGCCCTGCGAAAGGGCCTCTTCGATCATCGCCCAGGCCACCGTCCGGTGGCCCGCCCGTATGGTTTCGACGAAATCGGCCAGTATCGCGTCCGAAGAATTGTTTTGCGTCATTTTTACGTTCCTGTTGGGGTTTTTTGAGCAATTTGCATTACGTTCGATTTCACTGGGAATATCGGTAATCTCGCCCAAATAATTCAATGAACCTGATGCCGGAAAAACCGACGCGGCGGGCGATTTCGGCGAGATGTCGCAAATTGATTTGCCCGTATCGCCGCCTGCTGTTAGAATGCGCCGATACGGTTTTTGAAACGAGCGATTGATGAGCGATTGATGAGCGATAGGTTCGAAGATACGGCAATGTTTGACAAGCAGCCTCCACGGCGGTTGGTGCTTTCGCCGAGCAGGTTGCTGAGCAATATATTCCGGCTGGCGCTGCCCACGGTGGCGGAGAACCTCTTGCTGGCGCTGATGATGCTGGTGGACGTGATTTTCGTGGCGCACTACGCCTACAACACAGGCGGAGAGAACCTGGCGGATGCGGCGATTTCGGCGGTTGGCACAAGCAGCACGCTGGGCTTTGTCCTTATGGTGTTGTTTATGCCTTTGTCCCTGGCGACCAACGCGCTGGTTTCGCGCCACATCGGCGCGCGGGATATGGCGATGGCCCGGCGTACCTGCGCCCAGTCTACCAAGATCGTGGCCGTCGTCGGCACGCTCGTGAGCGTGCTGCTGTTTTTGCTGATTGACCAAATCCTCGGCGTGATGAAACTGGGCTACGACGACCCGCGGGTTTTCGTTTATTCGCAGAAATACCTGATCTGGATATTCCCGTCGTTCGTGTTTCGTCTGCTGCTGCTGAATTCCGCCTACGCCGTCAAGGCCGCGGGCAATGCGCACAACCCCATGATAATCGCCGCGTTCGCTAACATCCTCAACATCGTGCTTGACTACGCGCTGATTTTCGGCAAACTCGGTCTGCCGGAGATGGGCATCGAGGGCGCGGGCCTGGCCACGGCGATCGCGTCGCTGGTGGGCGGCGGGCTGATGACCGCTATGCTGTTTACGCGCCACTCGGTTGTTCACATGGGCTGGCGGCACATAAAGGGCTGGTCGTGGCGGGTGTATCGCTCACTTATGAGGATATCCCTGCCGGGGATAGTCGAACAGGTGGGTTTACAGGGCGCGTTTCTGCTGTACCTGCGTATCGTAACCGACCTCGGCAAGGAGCCGCTGGCGGCGTTTATCATCAGCAGCCGGATCGAGGGCTTTTCGATGCTGCCCGCCTACGGTTTCGGCATAGCCTGCGCTACGCTCGTCGGCCAGTCGCTGGGCGCGGGCAAGCCCCGCCTGGCGCGGCAGAGCATGTTCTATTGCGGTCTGTTCGGCAGTGTTCTCATGGCGGCGGTCGGCGTGGCGTTGTACCTGTTTCGCTACGACGTATCTCGGATTTTTCTCCCGTCGGACGACGTTCTTA